>DASTDN010000267.1:0-4677 GCA_035710365.1 Streptomyces sp.
GTACGTCCCGGCCGTGATCACCTTCGTCGTCGGCGCCCTGGTCTTCACCTGGTACGCGACCACCAACGAGGTCCCGAACCAGGTCGTCGCCGCCACGCCGTACGTCATCACCCTGGTCGTCCTCGCGCTCTCCGCCCAACGGCTGCGGATGCCGAAGGCCGACGGACTGCCCTACCGGAAGGGGCAGGGCAAGTGACCGCCGACGTCGACTGGGACGGCCTGCGGGCCGCCGCCCGCGCCGCCATGACCCGGGCCTACGTCCCCTACTCGGACTACCCGGTCGGCGCCGCCGCCCTGGTCGACGACGGCCGCACCGTGACGGGCTGCAACGTCGAGAACGCCTCGTACGGCCTCGGCCTGTGCGCCGAGTGCGGGCTCGTCTCGGAGCTGGCCCGCACCGGCGGCGGCCGGCTGACCCACTTCACCTGTGTCGACGGACGGGGCGACGTCCTCGTCCCGTGCGGCCGCTGCCGCCAGCTCCTGTACGAGTTCGGCGGCCCGGACCTGCTGCTGGAGACCCCGAAGGGCGTCCTGCCGCTGTCCGCGATGCTGCCGCAGGCCTTCGGGCCCGAGTACCTCGGCAAGTGACGAAACCCCTCTTCGGCCCCTCCGAGCCGGCACCCCGCCGGGCGCCCGGAGGGGCCGTGCCCTTCGCGAAGACCCCCGGAAGGAAGCCATGGCCATGGACGCCATCTCCGTCATCCGCGCCAAGCGCGACCGCGGCGAACTCAGTGACGAGCAGATCGACTGGGTCATCGACGCGTACACCCGCGGGGAGGTCGCCGACGAGCAGATGTCGGCCCTCGCCATGGCCGTCCTGCTCAACGGCATGAACCGCCGCGAGATCGCCCGATGGACGGCGGCCATGATCGCGAGCGGGGAGCGCATGGACTTCTCCGCTCTCTCCCGCCCGACCGCCGACAAGCACTCCACGGGCGGCGTGGGCGACAAGATCACCCTCCCGCTGGCCCCGCTCGTGGCGGCCTGCGGCGCGGCCGTCCCGCAGCTCTCGGGCCGCGGCCTCGGCCACACCGGCGGCACCCTCGACAAGCTGGAGTCCGTACCCGGCTGGCGCGCGCTGCTCTCCAACGAGGAGATGCTGCACGTCCTGGACACCACCGGCGCGGTGGTCTGCGCGGCGGGCGACGGCCTCGCCCCCGCCGACAAGAAGCTGTACGCGCTGCGGGACGTCACCGGCACGGTCGAGGCCATCCCGCTGATCGCGTCCTCCATCATGTCCAAGAAGATCGCCGAGGGCACCGGCTCCCTGGTCCTGGACGTGAAGGTCGGCACGGGCGCCTTCATGAAGACCCTGGAGGACGCGCGCGAACTGGCCTCCACGATGGTGGGCCTGGGCACCGACCACGGGGTGCGGACGGTCGCGCTGCTGACCGACATGTCGACCCCGCTGGGCCTGACGGCCGGCAACGCCCTGGAGGTCCGCGAGTCGGTCGAGGTCCTGGCGGGCGGCGGCCCCGCCGACGTGGTCGAGCTGACCCTCGCCCTGGCCCGCGAGATGCTGGACGCGGCGGGCCTGAAGGACGCCGACCCGGCGAAGGCGCTCGCCGACGGTTCCGCGATGGACGTCTGGCGCCGCATGATCACCGCCCAGGGCGGCGACCCGGACGCCCCCCTGCCCACGTCGAGGGAGCAGCAGGTGGTGAAGGCGCCCGCTTCCGGCGTCCTCACCCGCCTGGACGCCTACGACGTCGGCATCGCCGCCTGGCGCCTCGGCGCGGGCCGCGCCCGCAAGGAGGACCCGGTGCAGGCGGCGGCGGGCGTCGAACTCCACGCCCGCCCCGGTGACACCGTGAAGAAGGGACAGCCCCTCCTCACTCTCCACACGGACACCCCCGACCGCTTCCCCTACGCCCTGGAGCCCATCGAGGGCGCCTACGACATCGCCGCCCCGGGCACGCCCTTCACGCCCTCCCCCGTGGTCCTGGAACGCATCGCCTGACCCGGCTCCCGCACGGATGCCCGGGACCGGCGGCCCGCCCCCGGTCCCGGGCACCGTGCCGGGACCGGCGGACGCCGACGGGGGAGTACCCGCCATGAGCGCCCGCGCCTGCGGGGAGGGAGGTCACCCCAGCACCGTCGCCACGACCACCAGCACCGGCACGGACGCCGCCGTCGACAGCAGGATCGCGTCGCGGGCGAGGGTTTCCGCGACGCGGTACCGGCTCGCGTACGTGTAGAGGTTCTGGGCGGCCGGCAGTGCCGAGGTGACCACCACGTCCAGCAGAGGCGCGCCGTGCAGGCCGAACACCCGGGCCGCCAGTGCCCACGCGGCCAGCGGCTGGACGACGGCCTTCAGCGCCACCGACAGCAGGACGGCCCCGCGCTCGGCGCCCCCGCCGGGGAGGGCGCTGCCGCGCAGGGAGATCCCGAAGGCCAGCAGCACCGCCGGCACGGACATGTTGCCGATCAGCGTCAGCGGGTCCATCACCGGGCCGGGTATCTCCAGGCCGGTCCCCGACACCGCCACCCCGCCCAGCGACGCCACCGCGATCGGATTGCCGAGCGGGGTGAGCAGCCGCCGCCACCACGGGCCCCGCGCGCCCCGCCCCGCCAGGTCGAGGACCGTCAGCGCGACCGGCGTCACCATCACGAGCTGGAACAGCAGCACCGGCGCCACCAGGGACGCGTCACCCAGGACGTACACGGCGATCGGGATGCCGAGGTTGCCGGAGTTGACGTAACTGGAGCACAGCGCGCCGATGGTGGTGCGGCCCACGCCCCAGCCGCGCACCGCGCCGACCGCGACGAACACGCCCGCCGCGGCCGCCGTGCTCAGCGCCGTCACCAGCAGCCGTCCGGAGAAGACCACCGACAGGTCGGCCCGCGCGAGCATCGTGAACAGCAGCGCGGGGGAGGCCACGTGAAAGGCCAGCCTGGTGAGGACCTCCCGGCCGTGCGCGCCCAGCCAGCCCCTGCGGTCGATCACGTACCCCACGGCGATCACGACGGCGATCACCGCGAACCCGCTCAGCACGCCCTGCACGGAACCCCCTCGGCGGGCCGGACGGCAGGACCGGGCGCGGGCGGACGTGATCTGCGGGGCACGCCCCCACCCTCCGGGGCGGGCGGGGCGCCGGTCAATGTGATCTTCGCTGCCCCGCCCGTGCTCTCCGCCGCCCGTCCGCGGGCGGGGCGGCGGCCGGCGCGATGAGTTACCGGCGCGGCGCCGGTCTACCGTTCGTGGACGACATGACACCCGCCGTGCTCGTGCTGGCCGGCCCCGTCTCGCGTGCGGAGCTGCCCCGGCTGAGCGCCGAGCTGCGCGCCCTGCTGCGGGACAGCGGGACCGGAACGGTCGTCTGCGACGTCGCGGGGCTGGGGCCGCCCGGGCTCGTCCACGTCGACCTGCTGGCCCGGCTCCAGCTCGCCGCCCGGCGGGCCGGCGGCCGGATCACCCTGCGGGCGCCCGGCCGGGCCCTGACCGCGCTACTCGCCCTGACCGGCCTCGTCTTCGAGACGGAGGGGCAACCCGAACAGCGGGAACCACCGCTGCGTGTCGAGGAAGCAGTGCAGCCCTCTGATCCTCCCGTCTGAGATCTCCAGCACCTGCACCGCCCACGGCACGAAGCCGCCCCCCTCGGGGTCCGGCTTGTAGTGCGCGTACCCGGGCAGGCCGTTCACCTCGACGGGCCGCAGCCGCGACCCCGCGCAGGAGGCCCCGAGCGTCGTCATGAAGCCGGACATGTCCTCGGGGCCGAGCAGCCACAGGTCGAACGGCGGCATCGTCATGACCGCGTCCTCGTGCAGCAGCGCCGTCAGCGCCGTCATGTCGTAGCCCTCGAAGGCCTCGACGTACCGCTCCAGGAGCTTGCGCTGCCCGTCGTCCAGCGGGTCGGACACGGCCGCGTCGGCGCCCCGGTCGCCCTCCCGCTCGGCGAGCGTCGCACGGGCCCGCTGCAGCGCGCTGTTGACGGACGCGACCGAGGTGCCGAGCAGCTCGGCCACCTCGCTCGCCCGCCAGGCCAGCACCTCCCGCAGGATCAGCACCGCCCGCTGCTTCGGCGGCAGCCGCTGCAGCGCGGCCATGAACGCCAGCCGGACCGACTCCTTGGCGACCGCGGCCTCCGCCGGGTCCTCGACCGTGGGCAGCACACGGGCGTCGGGCACCGGCTCCAGCCAGGTGTGGTCGGGGCGGGAGCTGAGGGCGGCGCGGGCGAGCGGGCTGGCCTCCGACAGGTCGACCGGCAGGGCGCGCCGCTTGCCCGCGTTCAGCATGTCCAGGCAGACGTTCGTCGCGATCCGGTAGAGCCAGGAGCGCAGGCTGGAACGGCCCTCGAACGTGGCGTAGCCGCGCCAGGCCCGCACCATGGTGTCCTGCACGGCGTCCTCCGCCTCGAAGGACGAGCCGAGCATGCGGTAGCAGTAACCGGTCAGTTCGGTCCGGTGCTTTTCCAGCGCTACGTCGATTTCCGGTGCCGCCGTGCCGTTCGTCATGGTCCACCCAACCCCGGGGCCGTCCTGTCGCGCCTCAGCGCCCAGCACTTCGGAAGCTACCGCAGCCCACTGACAACGGCCCGTCGCAGCACGAAACAGCAGGTCAGAGACGTGACGGCTGGCACCCGACCCCGCGGCGGCCCGCCGCACCAGCCCCACTGCTCAGTCCGCCGCCGACCGGTCGGACCGCCCCCGCACCGGCCTTCGGCCCGGTCCGCCGCC
>DASTDN010000268.1:0-14932 GCA_035710365.1 Streptomyces sp.
GAACCGCGTCCCAGCAGTTCGTCCAGTCGGTAGCGATCCGCCAAGAGCACTTGCCCGCCCACCCCACATCGTCACGACACCAGGACACCGCACGGTCACGAAATCCTACGATGAGTCTTTCTCACCATGGGGCCGTTCGGCGGGCGTTGCCGCGCACCGGAGTGCTGGCCGCGTTCGTCTGCCTCACTCCTGCGGGTGACGGTCACCCGGGGGATGACGCGGCGCGGACGGGTGGCGAGGAAGGGCCAGTGGCCCGCCGCGTGCCCACGCCGGGCTCCTGCTCGGGACGCGCGGTGGCGGTCGGGCCGACCGCCACCGGCGGGCCGGTGATCCGGTCCGCCGGCCGCGGAGGGGACGGGCGCGGGCCGGCTACTTGCTGTGGACGATCTGGATCAGATTGCCGCAGGTGTCGTCCAGTACGGCGGTGGTGACCGGACCCGTCTCCAGCGGCTGCTGGGTGAAGCGCACCCCGAGCCCGCGCAGCCGGTCGTACTCGGCGTGCACGTCGTCCACGGCGAACGAGGTGGCCGGGATGCCGTCCTCGGCCAGAGCCGTCCGGTACGGCCGTACCGCGGGGTGGCCGGAGGGCTCCAGCAGCAGTTCGGTGCCCTCGGGTTCCTCGGGCGAGACCACGGTCAGCCACCGGTCCCCGCCGAGCGGGACGTCGTGCTTCGGCACGAAGCCCAGCACGTCCGTGTAGAAGCGCAGGGCCTTTTCCTGGTCGTCGACGAACACGCTCGTCAGGTGGATCCTCATGGGGTGCTCTCCGGTCTCTCGGGCCTGAGCCAGCGGGTGGCCATGCGCTCAAGCGGTTCGGTGTTCAGGTCGTGGAACTTGTAGCGGCCCTCGCGCCGCGAGCGGACCAGGTCCGCCGCCTCCAGTACGGCCAGGTGCTGGCTGACGGCCTGCCGGGACAGCCCCAGGCCGTGCTTGGTCACCAGCCGGGCGCAGATCTCGAAGAGGGTCTGGCCGTCCCGGTCCACCAGCTCGTCGAGGATGCGCCGACGGGTGGGGTCGGCCAGGGCCCTGAAAACATCCTCCGCCATGACTCCACCATAGGCAAGTCGTCGCTTGCCTATCAAGTGGATGGGTGGCGGCCGTCCGCCACCCGCGGGCCGCCGTCCGCCACCCGCGGGGCGCGTGCGGCCCCGGGTGCCGCGTGGGCCGAAAGGGTGAGGACGTCGCCCAGGGGCCGTCCGCCCGCCGGGATGGACCGGCGGGCGCCGGGTACAGGGGGATCACACGAGGACACCGGGCGCGAACCCGGTACGGCCCAGCGGAGGACGGACATGCCCGGTCTGATCGAACGTCTCAAGCAGTTCGCTCGCAGCCCGCAGGGGCGGCGCACCATCGACGAGGCGCGGCGTGCCGCCGCCGACCCGCGCCGTCGCGCCCAGGCGCAGCGGCTCTTCGCCCGGCTGCGCTCCCGCCGGTGACGCACCTGCGCGGGTGACCCGCCCCCGCCGGCGCGGCGCGGGCGCCGGGGGCGGGGGGAGTGCCACGCGCCGCGCCGACGGGGCGGCGCGGCGCGGTCGCGGGTGGCGGCAGCCGCTCCCGCCCGACACCTTCTGTTCCGCGGCCGGGCCGATCAGTATCGTCTGTCATGAGCACGATTGGCTCGGCCTCGCCCGCGCATCGCGGATGACCAGTGAAGTGGAGGGGGGATGCGGCTTGTCGGGGTGCCCTGCGGCGACCGTCACGACGGCCCGAGCGCCCTCCCGTGAGGCTTGACCGCCGCGCCCGCGGCTCACCGGGCGGTTCCGGTTCCCCGGAGCGCCCCGGCCGGGCGCACGTGTGACAGCGACGGCGCCGTGCACCGCACGCGCCGTCACCTTCCTGCCTGCGGGCAACTCCCACTCACAGGAGGTTCGATGCGTCATCTCCGGATCATCATGGTGGTCCTGGGCGCGCTCCTCGTCGGTCTGGTCGCCGCGCCGTCGGCGCAGGCGGCACCCAACTTCAAGGCGCCCTACCCGTGCGGGCAGAGGTGGACCTACAGCCACCACTCGGCGGAGGTCAGACTCGCGCTGGACTTCGTCCGCACCGACGGCACCACCGCCGGCACCCCCGTGCTGGCGTCCGCCTCGGGTACCGCCTACCGCTACTACGAGGCGAACGGCGCCGGGAACTACGTCGTCATCGACCACGGAGGCGGCTGGAAGACGTACTACTTCCACCTCTCCTCCTACGCCATCGCCCACGGGCAGTCCGTGGCCCAGGGCCAGGTGATCGGCGCCACCGGATCCACCGGCAACAGCTCCGGCGCGCACATCCACTACGAGCAGCTCTACAATGGCGTCGGCCAGACCATCCACATCAACGGCGCGTCCCTCGCCCCGTACCCCGGCTCCTACAACCAGAAGTACCTGACCAGCGACAACGGCTGCAGCGGTGGCGGCGGCAAGTACTGGGTCGACACCTTCGCCAACGCGCCGGGCTACGCCTCGCCGACCAGCACCACCCAGACGGGCACCCTCTACGCGGGCACGAACTACGTCTTCTGCAAGGCGTGGGGCCGCGAGATCCGGGACGCCTCCGGCAACTTCAACCACTGGTGGCTGCGGACCGACCTCGACGTCGGTCCCGCCGGTCAGTACGTCTCCGCCTACTACCTGTCCCGCTGGGGCAACGACGAGGCCCGCGACAACAACGGAGCGGTGATCCCCGACTGCTGACCGGGACCGCCCGTATTCCTCCCGCACCTGCTCGATCGCCAACCGCCGTCCTCCCTTTCCGGCCGCCGGGCGTCTGACGGCGCGGCGGGGACCAAGGGAGGGCAGCGAGGCGGGGGGAGGGCCGCGCGGCACGGCGCATGCCTGCCGCGCGGCCCGCGCTCCGGTCCTGCGTGATCTCCCGCGCGGGGCGGAGCCCGAGCCGGGCCAGCCGGTGCACGGTTCCGGTTCCCCGGTCCCGGCCCCGGCGTAGCGCCCGCGGAAACCCCGGCGCCGGGAGCGGGCGGCCCGGAGGCCGGGGCGTCCGGACGGGGCCCGTGGCTCCTACCGGGACCGCGTGAGGTCCTTGACGAACACGTCGGCGTCGGCGTCGGTCAGGTGTGCCGGGTCGAGCGGGGCGTAGCCGAACCAGGGGGAGACCCGGGGCGCGGGCCGCTGTTCGCCGAGGGCGGCAGCCAGATCCCGGGAGCCGAGCACGCACGTGTCGCCGGGGAGCGAGTGCAGGAGGCCTTCGAGGGTGTCCGGGGGCGGAGTGTCCACGCCCCGGTGCCGGATCGTGCCGAGGGCCGTGGCCACGAACGCGTAGTCCGTCCCGAGGCGGCCGGCATCCTCCCGCCCGCCGCCCGCACCCCCCACGGCTACCGCACCTACACGCCGCTGCACGCGGCCGCGCGCGGGCCATGCTCGCGGGCGCGGCGGAACTGGACGCGTATCTGCGCGCTCGCGAACGGGCCGGGGAACGGGCCGGATGAGGACCACCCGCCCGGGGGCCGGGCCCGCGACCGGCCCCGGTCACAAGGACATGCGGTAGATCGTCTGCCGCTTCCCGTACTCGACCAGCTCGTCGCCCGGCACCATGCCGACGGCCTCCAGGAGGCTCCGGGAGGAAACGTTTGTGCTCTGGGTGACGGCCACCACCGACCGGGTGCCCGGCAGGCCGCGGGCCCAGCGGATCACCTCACCGACGGCCTCCCGCCCCAGGCCGTGCCCCCACACCTCGGGAAGCAGCGTGTACGAGACCTCCGTCCCGCCCCGCGGGGAACGCGGCTCCACCGTGATCAGCCCGACCACCGCGCACGTCGCCCGCCGCTCGACCGCGAACGCGCCGGGCCTGCCCGGCAGACGGGAACGGCGGATCGCGATCCGGTTCTCGCTCACCGGTCCGCCCAGGTAGCGGCGAGCCCGCTCGTCCCGCCACAGCTGCTCGATCGGCGGCAGGTCCGCCGCCGTCACGGGACGCAGCAGCAGCCGGGGCGTGTCCAGGACGGCGGGCCACCAGGCCCGTGAGCCCGGGCGCGTGGCCGGACTCATCCCCACCGCCCCGGCACCCGCCCTCCGGCCGGAACCGCGCACCGGGCCGCCCCCCGGCGCCCGGCCCGCGTCCGGCCCGCCGAGCGCACCCCCCGGGGCGGCGCGCCCCGCACCCCGCGGACCGCGCCGGTCACCCCGCGTGCCGCGTCTCTCACTCCGCGCCCGGGATCGCCCGGTCCCACGGGGGAAGATGACAGGGCGATCGAGTGGATCCCCTGTGGAGGAGTAGGCGCATGCAGCACGAGAGAGCGGGCCGACCGGCCGGCCCCGAGGACCTCATCGATGTCGCCCGCCTGGTGACGGCGTACTACGTACTGCGTCCCGACCCGGTGGACCCCGGCCAGCGCGTGGCGTTCGGCACGTCCGGTCACCGCGGGACGTCCCTGGCGGCCTCGTTCAACGACGACCACATCGCCGCCACCAGCCAGGCCATCTGCGAGTACCGGGCGGCCCGGGGCACCGACGGGCCGCTGTTCCTCGGCGCCGACACCCACGCCCTGTCCGAGCCGGCGCGGATCACCGCACTGGAGGTGTTCGCCGCCAACGACGTGACGACCCTCGTCGACCCGGCCGACGGCTACACCCCGACCCCCGCGGTCTCCCACGCCGTCCTCACCCACAACCGGGGCCGCGGCACGGGCCTCGCGGACGGCGTGGTCGTCACGCCCTCGCACAACCCGCCCACCGACGGCGGCTTCAAGTACAACCCGCCCCACGGCGGTCCCGCGGGCTCCGACGCCACCTCGTGGATCCAGAACCGCGCCAACGAGATCATCACGGGCGGCATGAAGGAGGTACGCCGCATCCCGTACGCCAGGGCGCTCGCCGCGCCCGGCACCGGCCGCCACGACTTCCTGGGCGCCTACGTCTCCGACCTGCCCGCCGTGCTGGACCTCGACGCGGTCCGGGCGGCCGGGGTGCGCATCGGCGCCGACCCCCTGGGCGGCGCCTCCGTCGCCTACTGGGGCCGCATCGCCGAACAGCACCGCCTCGACCTGACCGTGGTCAACCCGCGCACCGACCCCACCTGGCGGTTCATGACACTGGA
The DNA here is from genome assembly GCA_035710365.1 of Streptomyces sp. Taxonomy (GTDB): domain Bacteria; phylum Actinomycetota; class Actinomycetes; order Streptomycetales; family Streptomycetaceae; genus Streptomyces. Next base: position 5,032 of record DASTDN010000268.1, read on the forward strand.
CTGGGACGGCAGGATCCGCATGGACTGCTCGTCGCCGCACGCGATGGCCTCGCTCATCGGGCAGCGCGACCGGTTCACCGTCGCCACCGGCAACGACGCCGACGCCGACCGGCACGGCATCGTCACCCCGGACGCCGGCCTGATGAACCCCAACCACTACCTCGCCGCGGCCATCTCCTACCTCTACGCCCACCGCACCGGCTGGCCCGCGGAGGCGGGCGTCGGCAAGACCCTGGTCTCCTCCGGCATGATCGACCGCGTCGCCGCCGGCCTCGGCCGCCGCCTCGTCGAAGTCCCCGTCGGGTTCAAGTGGTTCGTCGACGGCCTGACGGACGGCTCGCTCGGTTTCGGCGGCGAGGAGTCCGCGGGCGCGTCGTTCCTGCGCCGCGACGGGTCGGTGTGGACCACCGACAAGGACGGCATCGTCCTGGCCCTGCTCGCCTCCGAGATCACCGCCGTCACCGGCGAGACCCCCTCCGAGCACTACGCCGCGCTCGCCGCCCGCTTCGGGTCGCCCGCGTACGCCCGCATCGACGCGCCCGCCACCCGCGAGGAGAAGGCCCGCCTCGCCCGGCTCTCCCCGGCCCAGGTCACCGCCGACACCCTCGCCGGGGAGCCGGTCACCGCCGTCCTGACGGAGGCTCCGGGCAACGGCGCCCCCATCGGCGGCCTGAAGGTGGTCACCGAGAACGCCTGGTTCGCGGCCCGCCCGTCCGGCACCGAGGACGTCTACAAGATCTACGCGGAGTCCTTCCGGGGCGCCGACCACCTCCGGCAGGTGCAGGAGGAGGCCAGGGGCGTCGTCCTCGGGGCGCTGAGCACCTGAGGACGGGCGGCCGGTGCGCCGCGGCGGGGTCCGGACGTCCCGGCTCCGGACTCCGCCCCGCGGGGTGCGGCCGCACTCCGCCGTGCCGCCCGGGAACAGGGCGTCAGGCGATCGACGCGGAGATGACGGCGGACACGGCGAGATTGCAGGACGCCGTCACCCAGACCGCCGGGTGGGGCTCCGGCTCGACCAGCGTCGCGCCCAGCCGCCCCGGCGTGATCAGGTCCACCACGAGGAACGCCACGGCCATCATCACGAGCCCCAGCAGCCCGAACGCCGCCGTCGACGCGAGGCCCTTGCCGAAGTCCTCGTAGGTCGTCCAGATCGACGTGAACACGATCCCGCCGATGCCGAGCAGCGCGGAGCTGAGCACCAGGGCCGCGTTGCGGTTGCGCTGCTCCCAGATCTGCTTGCCCAGCTTGCCGGGGGTGAGCACGTCGACCAGCACGATGCCGAGGACCAGCAGGACCAGACCGAGGGCGCCGTACGTGGTGGCCCGTCCAAGTCCGTTGACGATGTCGCTCATGGGGTGCCCGGCTCCGTAACGTGAGAGATCGTTGAATGACCGCGGTCAAGGTGACGCAAAATGTAGCGCACCGGCCCGGCCGTCCCGGCGGCAACCCGGTCCTGACGGGCCCGCCGGCTCCCCGCCCGCCGCCCCGACGGCCCCGGCCGACACGTCACGGAGGCCTCCGCACAGCCCCTCCCGCCGCCGGACGTCAGTGCCGTCGCTTCCCGTCGGCGAGGTCCAGCAGCAGCTTCGCGGCCACCGCCGCCCCGTCCGTGCGGATCGTGCCGGCGACGGCCTCCGCCCGTGCGCGGGTCCCCGGTGACAGGGCCGTGGCGAGCGCGGCCGACAGCGACCCGGGCGTCGGCACCGGGCCGTCGTGGGCCGCGCCGATGCCCAGCTCGGCCACCCGCGCCGCCCAGTGCGGCTGGTCCGCGATCTGGGGGACCACCACCTGCGGCGCTCCGGCCAGGGCCGCCGCCGTCGTGGTGCCCGCCCCGCCGTGATGGACGACGGCGGCCACCCGCCCGAACAGCGCCCGGTGACTCACCTCCCCGGCCACGAAGCAGTCGTCCCCCGCGTCCGGCCCGGCCAGGCCCGCCCAGCCGCGGGCCAGCAGCACCCGGCGGCCCCGCGCCCTCACCGCCTCGGTGACCACGCGCCCGAGACCGGGGGAGGAGTGCATGGTCATGCTGCCGAACCCCACGTACACCGGCGGCTCACCGTCCGCCAGGAACGCCTCCAGCCCGGCGGGGAGCGGGCGTTCGTCCGGCAGCAGCCACGCCCCGGTCTGCGTCAGCTCCAGCCGGGACAGCCCGGCCCACGGGGCGAGGACCGGGTCCGCCGCCAGCAACGCCCGCCCGGCGTGGACGTGATCGCGGACGTTGTCCACCGGCGGCAGTCCGAGCGCCGCGCGACGGGCGTTCAGCGGACCGCCGTACATCGCGTCGACACGCTGGGCGTCCTCCTCCCACAGCACCGTCAGGTCGGTCTCCCGCGGCGAGGACTGCCGGCCCGGACGCCGTCCCGGCGGGAAGTACGGCGACGGCAGGCCGAAAACGTGGAAGCACGCGAACCGGTAGGGAATGCCCAGCTTCTCCGCCACCGAGCGGGTACCGGCCGGCATCAGACCGGTCGCCAGCAGCACGTCGCATCCCTCGGCCGCGGCGGTGAGCGTGTCGAACCGCGCGTTCACCAGCTCGGCCGCCAGCCGGAAGGCGTCCTCGGCCGTCGGCGGCTTCTCCCGCCTCACCACCGAGCGCACCGTGGGGCCGAGCGGCACCAGCGGCACGCCCACCCCGGCGAGCAACGCCGCGAACTCCTCGTCCGGCGGTGCACACACCCGCACGTCGGCGCCGAGCCCCCGCACCGCGGCCGCGAGCCCCGCCAGCGGCTCGACATCCCCGCGCGATCCCCACGTCGACAACAGCACACGCATGGTGCAACCCCCGTTTTCCCAGGTCCAGGCATCGGCCGCCCATCCTGAGGCATCACCGGGGCCTTGCCGCAAGCCCCCCGCCGCGCTATAGCTTGGTAGTGGCGGGGAGTTGCGACTCCTCGCCGTTGCGTTTGAGCCCCCCGCCGGCGCCGGACCGGCGGGACGCGCCGGCCCGCCCGGCCGCCACCGCCGCCGTACGGACCCGGCCCGCCCAGGAACCCGCCCCGCCGGACGGCGTACGAGCCACGGCACGGCGTTCGAGCCACCGGGCGGTGACGGGCCACCGGGCGGTGACGCGCCCCGGGGCCGGGTGGCGGTACCTGACCCGGCCCGCCGCCCCGGTCCGGTCTCAGGCGTCGATGATCACGGGGATCACGAGCGGCTTGCGGCGGTGGGTGCGGAACGCCCAGTTGGCCACCGCGCGCGCGATGAGCTGCTCAAGCTGGCGCGCGTCGCCGACGCCCTCCTCGGCAGCCTTGGCCAGCGTCTTCTCGACGACGGGCACGACCGACGCGAACGTCGCATCGTCGTGCACGAAACCCCGGGCCAGGAAGTCCGGCGGCTCCGCGAGCGCCCCCGTGTCCGCGTCCACGATCGCGACGACCGTGACCACGCCCTCCGACGCGAGGGTCAGACGGTCCTTGAGGGAGGCCTCGGTGGCACCGCCCACCTCCATGCCGTCCACGTACACATTGCCCGCAGGCACCTTGCCCGTGATGGCGGCCCGCCCGTCCACGAGGTCGACGACGACGCCGTCCTCGGCGATGACGACACGGTCCGGGTCGACCCCCGTCCGGACGGCCAGGTCCGCGTTGGCCCGCAGATGGCGCCACTCGCCGTGCACCGGCATGACGTTGCGGGGCTTGACGATGTTGTAGCAGTAGACCAGCTCCCCGGCGCTGGCGTGCCCCGAGACGTGCACCTTGGCGTTGCCCTTGTGGACGACGTGCGCACCCCACCGGGTCAGCCCGTTGATCACCCGGTAGATGGCGTTCTCGTTGCCGGGGATCAGCGAACTGGCGAGCAGCACGGTGTCGCCCTCCCCGATCCGGATCATGTGGTCCCGGTTGGCCATCCGCGACAGCGCCGCCATCGGCTCGCCCTGGGAACCCGTGCACACCAGGGTCACCCGGTGGTCGGGCAGCTTCTCCAGCTCCTTCGTCGACACCACCAGTCCGGACGGCACCTTCAGATAGCCCAGCTCACGGGCGATGCCCATGTTACGGACCATGGAACGGCCCACGAAGGCGACCTTGCGGCCGTGCTGGTGGGCCGCGTCCAGGACCTGCTGGATACGGTGCACGTGGCTGGCGAAGCTGGAGACGATGACCCGGCGCGGCGCGGTCCGCATCACCTGCTCGATCGCCGGGTTCAAGTCCCGCTCGGAGGTGGTGAACCCGGGCACCTCGGCGTTGGTGGAGTCCGTCAGGAACAGGTCCACACCCTCCTCGCCGAGCCGCGCGAACGCCCGCAGGTCGGTGATGCGGGCATCCAGCGGGAACTGGTCCATCTTGAAGTCACCGGTGTGCAGGACCAGCCCCGCGCCCGTACGGAGAGCCACGGCGAGACTGTCCGGAATGGAGTGGTTCACGGCCACGAACTCGCAGTCGAAGGGCCCGAACCCGCGCCGGTCCCCCTCCCGCACCCGCACCGTGCGCGGCCTGATGCCGTGCTCCTTGAGCTTGGCCTCCAGGAACGCCAGGGTGAGCTTCGCGCCGACGACCGGAATGTCCGACCGCTCCCGCAGCAGGTACGGGACACCGCCGATGTGGTCCTCGTGACCGTGGGTCAGTACCACGGCCACGATGTCGTCCAGCCTGTCCCGGATGGACGTGAAGTCCGGGAGGATCACGTCCACGCCGGGCTGCGTCTCCTCGGGGAACAGCACACCGCAGTCGACGACCAGCAGTTTGCCGGCGTACTCGAAGACGGTCATGTTGCGGCCGATTTCACCGAGGCCGCCCAGGGCGACGATCCTCAAGCCTCCGGCGGGAAGGGGAGGGGCGGCCTTCAGGCCGGGATGCGGGTGACTCATACCGTGACGCTACCGGAGGGCTCCCGGGCGATCCACGACCGGCATGGGCATCAGGCCCCCACCCGGCCGGGCGGCACGGCCGCAGGCCCCGGCGGAGCCGTTCTACACCGGCGGACAACTCTGTCTACACGTGGGCTCGAAGGGCTGTCCACCCCGCACCCGACCGGCTTTCCGACGGCGGGACCCTGCGGTTAGGTTGAGGAGGAACGGCTGGATCACCGCTGTCGGCCCGTCCCGGGACACAGAGGCCGGCCGCGGCGGCCGTCGGCCGCAGCCCGCGAGGCCCTCCTCCTCCCCGGCGCAGGTCTCGCGGGCTCCGCCGGTCCCGGCGGCGCCGTGCCGCGACGTCGTCCGCCCGCACCGAGCGCGCAAGGAGCCCGTATGCCGCCCTCGACCTCGCCCACCGACGCAGCCACCCGGGGCACGCCGGAAGCCGCTCCCCTCCTGGACGCCGCCCTGCGCCGGGCCGCCACGCTGTCCGCCGCCCGCCCCACCCTGGGCCTCGTGCGCGGCTGGAGCCGCGACGAACGGGAACGGGCCCGGCAGTTACGCCTCGGGCTCGGCCGGCACCGCGTCCGCGTCACGGAGCTGAGCCCCGTCGCCGAAGCCGGTGTGCGCGACAGCCGCGGACGCGTCCTGCGCCGCCCCCCGGTCGACCTGCTGGTGTACGCCGGAGGCGGCCGTCCCGAACAGGCCATGCGGGCGGCCGCGCTGTGGGGGCTGCCCCTGCTCCTCGACCACCCGGACCATCCCCCGGGCGACGCGGAGCCACACGCCCCGGCCGCCGGCCACCGGCCCGTGGCCGGCATCCACCTCGGCCACGGCCGCTTCGCGGTGGCCGTACGCGAAACCGTCCTCGTCTCGCTGCACCCGCGGCCCGGCCAGGCCCGCCTCATCCTCGACAACGAGAAGATCACCGCACCCGGCGACCGGCCGCTGCGGCTCGCCCTCACCGACGGGGGCCTCCTGGAGGCGCGCGGCGACTCCTTCGGGCTGCGCCGCATCCGCCGCCTGCGCTTCGAACGCGCCTGGGGCACCTACCGGCTGGAGGTCGACGGCGTGTCCTCCCGCGACGTCCGGGCCCCGCTGCGCATCGAGGCCCTGCCCGACCGCCTGCACCTGCTGCACCCGTGAGGCCCGCCCCGGGACGGGCGAGGGGCGCCGCGGGCCGGGCGCGTCCGGGGCCCGGTCCGCCCGGCCGCCGGACCGGTCCGCGTCCGCTCCGCCGTCGCCCGTGGTCCCCTGCGGCGCCCGCCGCCCCGTACAGCGGCGGAACTCCGCCCGTAGGCCAGGGCGGACGCCCGGTGAGCGGCGGTCGCGGGGTGCGCGAGCGGTGCGGGGCCCGGTCAGCGGTGTACGTCCCCGGGTGGGCAGGCCCGGTCAGCGCGCGCCGAGGGTGACGTGCGCCAGGGTGCTCAGGCCGGCGCCGCAGACGAGGACCGCGCAGGCCCCGAGGGCGTGCCGCCGCAGGAGCGCGCGGCGCAGGGCGGCGTAGCGGGCCTCGTACTCCAGGCGCAGTTCGGCGGCCCGCCGGGCGGTGTCCCGCAGCATGCGGCGGGTCAGGCCGAGGCGCTGGTGGACGTAGTGGCGGGCGAGGTCCTCCGCCTGGCCGTCGGTCAGCCACGGCAGGCGGCCGCAGAGTTCCCCGGCCTCACGGCGCGCCTCCTCCCGGTGGGCCCGCGCCATGAGATGGCCCTCCACCTCCGCGAGGAGCGCGGCGACGTCGCCGGTGCCCGGGCGCCGGCGCGGAGTCTGCCTCACGTGCGGTCGCTCTCGTGACCGGCCGCGTCGATCACGTCGCGCTTGCCGACGTTCTCCTTCTCGTCCAGCTCCGCCAGGTACGGGTGATGCAGGTCGAACGCCGGCGACTCGGAGCGGATCCTCGGCAGGGTGACGAAGTTGTGGCGCGGCGGCGGGCAGGACGTCGCCCACTCCAGGGAGCGCCCGTAGCCCCAGGGGTCGTCGGCCGTGACCCGCCTGCCCAGCCGGGCGGTCTTCCAGACGTTGTAGAGGAAGGGCAGCGTGGACAGGCCCAGCAGGAACGCGCCGATGGACGAGACGGTGTTCAGGGCCGTGAACCCGTCGGCGGACAGGTAGTCGGCGTAGCGGCGGGGCATGCCCTCCGCGCCCAGCCAGTGCTGCACGAGGAAGGTCGTGTGGAACCCGGCGAAGAGGGTCCAGAAGTGCACCTTCTCCAGGCGGGCGTCGAGCATCGTGCCCGTCATCTTCGGCCACCAGAAGCTGAAGCCGCCGAACATCGCGAAGACGATCGTGCCGAACAGCACGTAGTGGAAGTGCGCGACGACGAAGTAGCTGTCGGTGACGTGGAAGTCCATGGGCGGCGAGGCCAGGATGACGCCGGTCAGACCGCCGAAGAGGAACGTGACGAGGAAACCGGCCGCCCACAGCATCGGAGGCTCGAAGGACAGCGACCCCTTCCACATCGTGCCGATCCAGTTGAAGAACTTCACGCCCGTCGGCACGGCGATGAGGAAACTCATGAAGGAGAAGAACGGCAGCAGCACCGCGCCCGTGGCGAACATGTGGTGCGCCCACACCGTCACGGACAGTCCGGTGATGGCGATGGTGGCGCCCACGAGACCGGTGTAGCCGAAGATCGGCTTGCGGGAGAAGACGGGGATGATCTCGCTGATCACCCCGAAGAACGGCAGCGCCAGGATGTACACCTCGGGGTGGCCGAAGAACCAGAACAGGTGCTGCCACAGGACCGGCCCGCCGTTCGCCGCGTCGAAGACCTGCGCGCCGAAGCGCCGGTCCGCCTCCAGCACGAACAGCGCGGCCGCGAGGACGGGGAAGGCGAGCAGCACCAGTACCGAGGTGAGGAGCACGTTCCAGGTGAAGATCGGCATCCGGAACATGGTCATGCCGGGGGCGCGCATGCAGACGATGGTGGTGATGAAGTTGACCGCGCCCAGAATGGTGCCGAACCCGGACAGCGCCAGTCCCATGATCCACAGGTCGGCGCCGGCGTATTCGGAGCGGATCGGCCCGCTGAGCGGCGTGTAGGCGGTCCAGCCGAAGTCGGCCGCGCCCTGCGGGGTGAGCAGACCGGAGAGCACGATCAGGCCGCCGAAGAGGAACAGCCAGTACGCGAACATGTTCAGCCGGGGGAAGGCGACGTCGGGCGAGCCGATCTGCAACGGCATGATCGCGTTGGCGAACCCGGCGAACGTCGGCGTCGCGAACAGCAGCAGCATGACCGTGCCGTGCATCGTGAACGCCTGGTTGTACTGCTCGGCGGAGACGATCTGCAGGCCCGGCCGCGCCAGCTCGGCACGGATCACTATGGCCAGCGCCCCGGCGATCAGGAAGAAACCGAACGAGGTGATCAGATAGAGGTGACCGATCTTCTTGTGGTCGGTCGTGGTGATCCAGGAAACGATCACCTTGCCGCGGCCGCGGCGCCCCTCGGCCGCAGGCACCGGAGAGATCGGTTCGGTCGTGTGTGTCGCCATCGGGCCCCTCGATCAGCAGCAGGCGGTGCGTGGGCGCCGGCGACATCACGGGGGGGGCGGACGAACGCCCCGGCCGTTCCTCGTCGTGCGGTGAGCGCGCAGGGCCCAGCGGAAAGCTAGTCCGTCCCGTCCCGCGGACCGGGCGGGAGCTGCGCCCGCGCTGGGCCGAACGGCGGACAACTCCATCCGTTCGGCCCAGCGCCGGACCCGTGAACGGCTACGGCACGACGCCTTCCCCCTCCCGCAGTCGCAGCGCCGTGCGCAGGGCGAACGGGGTCGCGGCGGCCCACGCCTGCGGGGAACAGGCGTGCGGGTAGGGGACCGGGCCTCCGGCCGCGGAGCGCGCGTAGCCGGCGATGACCTCGGGCAGCCGGTGGCCGTGCTGTGCCGCCGCCGCGACGAGGCCTTCCGCCACCGCACCGGTCTCGTCGCTGAGCCCGTGGCGCGCCAGACCCAGCGCGATCACCGCGTTGTCGTGCGGCCAGGCACTCCCGCGGTGGTACGACAGCGGATGGTACGGCCGCTGCCCGGCCGCGAGCGTGCGGATCGCCCACCCGGAGAAGAAGTCCGGCTCCAGCAGGCGCCGCCCGACCCGGCGGCCGTGCTCCGCGTCGAGGATCCCCGACCACAGCAGATGCCCCGCGTCCGAGGCGAGGGCGTCGACCCGGCGGCCCCCGCCGTCGAGGGCGAGCGCCGGGAAGTCGCTCTCCGGCATCCAGAAGTCCGTGAGGAACCGGCCCCGCAGCTCCTCGGCGGCCCCGGCGAGCCGCCGCGCGTACGGCTCGTCGCCCCACACGTCCCGGGCCAGGGCGGCCGTCCGCACCAGGGCGTCGTACGCGTACCCCTGCGCCTCCGACACCGCGACCGGGCCCTCGGCCTGCGTTCCGTCGCTGAAGCAGACGGCGCCGGCCGAGTCCTTCCAGTTCTGGTTGGCCAGACCGCCCGGGTCGGGCGAGTAGACGAGGTAGCCGTGCTCCCGCAGCCCGCCGTCGCCGAACATCCAGTCGACGGCCAGCCGGGCGTGCCGCTCCAGCCGTCGCGCGAGGCCGGCGTCGCCGGTCGCGCGGTGATGGGCGTGCAGCAGCACCAGGAACAGGGGAGTGGCGTCGACCGACCCGTAGTAGCGGCCGTAGGGGACCTGCCGGAAGTGGGCGAGTTCACCGTGCCGGGTCTCGTGGACGATGCGCCCCGGCTGCTCCCCGCTGAACGGGTCGTGGTGCCGCCCCTGGACCGCGGCCAGCGCGCTCAGCGTGGCGGCCGCCGTCCCCGGCCGGTACGGGAGCAGGAAGTACGAGGTCAGCAGGGAGTCCCGGCCGAACAGGGTGAGGAACCACGGGATGCCCGCGGCGGGCACGTACACCTCGTCGCCGTCGACCCCCCGGGCCGGGACGGTCAGCAGGTCCACGTCGGCGAGCCCGCGCGCGCAGGCGAGGTCCAGGTCGTCCGCCCCGGCGGGCGCGGCTGCCGCCGCCGGCCGCCGCGGCACGGCGGGAAGACCGTCCGGGAGGCCGTGCGGGAGGGCGCGGACCGTCACCCGGAGCTCGGCCTGCCCGTGGCCGTCGAGGCGCAGGTGCCAGGTGAGGGTGCGTGCCGTGGGCCGCGGAGCGGACGGCGCGTC
>DASTDN010000269.1:0-13450 GCA_035710365.1 Streptomyces sp.
CCCAGGCGTCCACCTGCTCGCTGAGCAGGTGGAGCAGCATCAGGTGCATCTCCTGGATGCGGGCGGTGGCGGTGGCCGGGACGATCAGGGTGTGGTCGGCGTGGTCGGCGGCGGGGCGCCCGCCCTGGTCCCCGCCGGCGAACAGGACGGTGACGGCGCCGGCCTCGCGCGCGGCGGCCAGACCGCGTACAACGTTGGCGGAGCGGCCCGAGGTGGTGAAGCCGATGACCATGTCGCCGGGCCGGGCGAGGGCCTGCACCTGGCGGGCGAAGACGTCGTCGAAGGAGTAGTCGTTGGCGATGCAGCTCACCACCGTCGGGTCGGTCACCAGCGACACGGCGGGCAGCGGGCGGCGCTCGCGCAGGTAGCGGCCGATCAGCTCGCCCGCGAGGTGCTGGGCGTCGGCGGCGCTGCCGCCGTTGCCGAACGTGTACAGCCGGCCGTCGGCCTCGTACACCGCGATGAGGCGCCGGGCGACCTCGTGGAGTGCGGGGATCAGCTCCCGGGTGCGTTCGGCCAGTTCGAGGTGGTCGGTGAGCTGGCGGGCGGGGTCCTCGGACATCGTGCTCCGTGTGTCGGTGGTGCGTCGGGCTGGTGGTGCGGCTCCGGACGGCGGGCCCGTCGGGGCGGGTGGGTGCGTGCGCGGCCGGGTGGGGCCGCGCGGTGGGCGGGCGGTGGTCAGGTGAGGCGTTCGAAGGCGACGGCCGCGGCGCCGAGGAGTCCGGCGTGCGGGCCGCCGGTGGCGGGGACGATGCGCACGGCGCCCGCCGCGGGTCCCATGGCCTGGGCGGTGACGCGGCGGCGCACGGGGTCGAAGAGGAGGTCGGCGGCGCGGGTGACGCCGCCGCCGAGGACGAGCACCTCGGGTTCGTACAGGTTGACGATGCTGGTCAGGCCGGTGCCGAGGAGGTCCAGGGTCTCCTCCCACAGCGCGGCGGCGAACGCGTCGCCGGCCCGGACGGCGGCCGTCACCGCGGCCGCCGTCACCTCCCGCGCGGCGCCCAGTGAGGAGCCGGCGCCCGCGGCGAGGCCCTCCCGGGCCCGCTCGGCGATCGAGGTGCCCGACGCGTACGCCTCCAGGCAGCCGGGCCGCCCGCAGCTCTTGCAGCGCCGGCCGCCGGAGCGGACGGTGACGTGCCCGGGCTCCCCGCCGTTGCCGGCCGCGCCCCGGAAGGTGCGGCCGTCGAGCACGGCGCCGCCGCCGACGCCGGTGGACAGGGTGAGGTACACGACGTGGCCGCTGCCCCGCCCGGCGCCGAAGCGCCACTGTCCGGCGGCGCCCGCGGTGCCGTCGTTGTCGACGACCGCCTCGCGCCCGTAGGCGGCGCGGGCGAGGTCGGTGATCGGGACGTCGACCCAGCCGGGCAGGTGCGGCGGACCGGTCAGCACGCCCGCGTACGGGTCGAGCGGGCCGCCGCAGCCGATGCCCGTGCCGACCAGGTCGGCGGGGCCGGTCCCGGCCGACCGCATCGCCTGCCGGCCGAGGTCGAACAGCCGCTTGAGTGCCTGCTCCGGGCCCTCCTGGACCCGGGTGGGGCAGACCGCGGACGACCGTACGGTGCCGTCCGCGGCCACGACTCCGGCGGCCAGTTTCGTGCCCCCGATGTCGAGGGCGAGCACGGCGGGGTGCTGCGCCATCAGCCCTTCCGTCCCTGGGTGGCGATGCCCTCGGTGAAGTACCGCTGGCAGAAGAAGAAGACGAGGATCATGGGCAGGGTGACGACGACGGAGGCCGTCGCGACGATCTCCCACCGCCATTCGCCGCCCTCGCCGAACTGGTCGAGCACGGCCTTCAGTCCGCGCGGCACGGTGTAGAGGTCCGGGTCGCGCAGGTAGATCAGCGGGCGCACCAGGTCGGTCCACGCGGCCTGGATCTCGAAGACGAACGTCACCAGCAGGGCGGGCTTGCACAGCGGCGCGGCGATGCGCCAGTACAGCGTCCAGTAGCTGGCGCCGTCGACGCGCGCGGCGTCGAAGAGTTCACGCGGCAGGCCGAGGAAGAACTGGCGCAGCAGGAAGATGTAGAAGGCGCTGCCGAAGAGGTTGGGCGCCCACAGCGGCAGTTGGCTGCTGGACAGGCGCAGCCAGTCCCAGATCAGGTACTGCGGCACCATCAGGACGGTGGCGGGCAGCATCATCGTGGCGATGACCAGCCCGAACAGGACGTTCCTGCCGGGGAAGCGGAAGTAGGCGAAGCCGAAGGCGACGAGTCCGCTGGAGATCGTCACGGCGATCGCGGCGGCCAGGGTGATGACGGTGGAGTTCCACAGCCACGTCAGCAGCGGGAAGGTGTCCCAGATGTCGGCGTAGTTGCCCGGCTGGAAGGTCTCCGGGACGAGCGCGTTGTCGAAGACCTCCTGCACCGGCTTGACCGAGGCGCTCAGCAGCCACACGAAGGGGTACAGGAAGACGATCGAGACGAGGACGAGCAGCACCAGGCGTACGGTCCTGCCGACCGGCCCCGACTCGGCGCGCCGGGTGGTGGTGCGCGGCGGCCGGGGGGCGCCGGGCGCGGTGCCGGTGCCGGACGGTCCGGCTTCTCTCCTGCCGTGTTCCTCGATGACCGTCATCGCTCATCTCCCTCGTAGTAGACGAAGCGCTTGCTGAGCCTGAACTGGACGAGGGTGATGACGACGATCACCAGGAACAGCAGCCAGGCGAGCGCCGAGGCGTATCCCATGTGCATGAACTGGAAGGCCTGCTGGAACAGGTAGACGACGTAGAACAGGGCGTCGTCGCTGGTGTACGACTGGGCCTGCCCGGTGCCGTAGAAGGCGGTGTAGGCCTCGGTGAAGGTCTGCAGCGAGGCGATGGTGTTGACGACGAGGGTGAAGAACAGCGCTCCGGAGATCTGCGGCAGGGTCACGTGCCGGAAGCGGTGCCACCGGTTCGCGCCGTCGAGTTCGGCCGCCTCGTACAGGTCCTGCGGGACGTTGCGCAGCGCGGCGAAGTAGATGACGACGGTGGAGCCGACCGCCCACAGCGAGATGAGGACCAGGCCGGGTTTGATCCACGGGCCGTCGGTGGTCCAGCTCGGGCCGGTGACGCCGACGGCCTCCAGGGCCCGGTTGATGACGCCGACGTTGCCGTTGAACAGCATCAGGAACAGCACGCCGACCGCGACGGCGGGGGTCATCACCGGCAGGTAGAACACGGTGCGGAAGAAACCGGCGGCGCGGCCGACGCGCAGCAGGAGCATGGCCAGGGCGAGCGCGATGACCATCTGCAGCGGGACGCGCAGCGCCGTGAAGAACAGCGTGTTCATCATGGACTTCGCGACGGAGGGGTCGTCGAAGATCTGCTCGTAGTTGGCCAGGCCCACGTTCCGGGTGATGCCGATGCCGTCGTAGTTGGTGAACGACAGGACGAAGCTGGCGATCATCGGGCCCAGGGTGAAGACCAGGAAGCCGAGGATCCAGGGCGAGATGAACAGGTAGGCGGCGCGGGTGTCGTGCCGCTTCCAGGCGGACACGCGGCTGCCGCGGGCGCGGGGGCGCCGGTCGCCCGGTGTGGTTGCGGTCACGGCCGGTTCACCTCTTTCCCTGGTTCGCGATGTCGAGGACGCTCTGCGCCTGCTTCTGGGCCTGGTCGAGCGCTTCCTGCGGGGTCTGCTGGCCGGCCAGGACACGGTTGACGGCCTTCTGCCAGGCGCTCGTGAACTCGCTGCCGGCCGCGTTCGCGGGGACGCTGAAGCCGTCGGCCTGGACGTCGAAGAGGACGCGGGTGGCCCGGTCGTAGGGCTCGTTGCCGCTGGGCTTCCAGATCTCCGTCTCGATGGTGCGGTCGGCGGCCTTGTTGCCGGTGAAGTCGCCGACGTAGGGGCCGCCGGCCTTCTTGGCCTCCTGCTGCTTGGCGCGGGCGCCGGTCTCCCAGGTCCTGGCGGAGCTCATCGTCGCGACGAACTCGCACGCCTCGTCGAGGTGCTTAGCGCCCTTGGGGATGGCGAAGGAGTAGCCGGTGGTCCAGTTGACGGGGTTGCCCCGGCGGTCCTTGAAGGGGGCGGTGACGAGGTCGGTCTTCGGCGAGTTCTGGGCGAGGACGTTGACGTACCAGTCCTCCATGGGGAAGCCGCCGAGCTGTTCGCGGGCGAACTGGTTCTTCGATCCGAACATGTCGAAGGAGTCGCGCAGCGCCTTGACCCGGCCCCAGCCGCCCTGCAGCTTCAGCAGGTGGCTGGTGTACTCCAGCGCCTCGACGGCCTCGGGGCTGTTGAGGGTGGCGGTGCGGCCGTCGTCGCTGATGAGGGAGCCGCCGTTGGCCTCGACCCACATCGGGAAGAACTCGGGGATCTTCGGGTCGAAGCCGATCCGGGAGAGCTTGTTCCCGTTGAACTTCACCAGCTTCTTGGTGATGCGTTCGAGCTGGTCCCAGTCGGCGGTGTCGAAGTCCTCGGGGGTGAGGCCGTTCTTCTTCAGCAGACCGCCGTTGATCATCATGATGCGGCTGTCGTACGAGTTGGGCAGGCCGTACAGCTTGCCGTCGAGGGTGGCCTCGTCGATGGCGGTGCGGTGGTACTCGCCGATGTCGATGTGCTGCTTCCCGACGCACTCGTCGAGGGGCAGCAGGGCGCCGCGGGAGGCGTAGCCGCCGATCTTCGCGCGGTCCATGTTGACGACGTCGGGCGGGTCGTCGGCGGCGACGGACGAGAGGAACTGCTGCTCGTCGAAGGAGCCTTCGTTGACCTGGATCTTGATGCCGAGGGCCTTGCGGGCCTCGGCCATGCGGGCGCCCGCGAGGGCGTCGCCCAGGCCGTAGCCCATGGTGGTGAAGGTGTCGGAGGAGTCGCCGGTGAAGTCGACGCCGCCGCAGGCGGTGAGGGACAGCAGGCCGAACGCGGCGGCGGAGCAGGCCAGTCGGCGGCGTGTCCGATGGGGGGATGGTGCAGCCATGCGCTCTCCCTTGAGGTGGCGGCTGACACGGCATGGGCGACCGAAAGCGCCCGGGGACAGGTGGAGCCTGGGTCGGCCACGGTGTCTCGCACCCATGTGGCATCGTTCCCACATGAGAACGTACCCACATGGTCAACAGGCGTCAATGGATGGTGAACAACGGGTTTCGAGGTGGGGGCAGAAGGCTCTGACCTGCGGCGACATCGCACCGCGGACCCATGTGGGCGTGGTCATGACTACGCGACTCGCGGGTCAGTTCACTCTCGGTGCCGACGTGGAGCCACGGGTGAGGAGTTGGGGCAGCAGGACGCGCGCCTCGGGCCTGACGCGGGTTCCGGCGAGGCGCTGCAGGAGCATCTCGGCAGCCCGGACCCCCATGTCGTAGACGGGCTGGCGGACCGCGGTGACGCCGGGTTCGACCATGCGCATCCACGTCATGTCGTCGAAGCAGATCAGCGCGCAGTCCTGCGGGACGCGGCGGCCGCGCCGTTTCAGCTCCTGCCAGACGGTCTCGCCGACGAGGTTGTTCGCGGCGAACACGGCGGTGATGTCCGGGTTTTCGTCCAGGAAGGCGCCGACGTCGCGCATCGGGTCGGCGGGGCGCAGACCGAGGGTGAGGACGAGGCGCCTGGACACCGGGACCCCGGCCTCGCGGTGCGCGGCCCGGTAGCCCTTGAGGCGTGCCTGGCCGGTGTCCCACATCGTCTCGTCGGTGATCAGGGCGACCCTGCGGTGCCCTTCGGCGAGCAGGTGCCCGACGGCCTGCCGGGCGCCGAGCCCGCCGTCTATGGTGACGGCGTCGCAGCCCCGCACGCCCGAGCGGCGGTCGACCTCGACGACGGGCATGCCGCGGTCGACGAGCACCTGGGTCGCGGCCCGGCCGACGGGGGCGAGGAGCACGCCGTCGGCCCGCATGGAGAGAAAGGCGCGCGCCCCGTCCACGGCCTTCTGCTCGCTGCCGTGGTCGTCGACGAGCACGACCTGCTGCCCGGCGGCGGCCAGGGTCTGCTCCACCCCGGCGGCGAGCTGGGCGTAGAACTGGTTGCGCAGGTCGGTCACCAGCAGCCCGACGAGGCCGCTGGACTGGCCCTTGAGGGTGCGGGCCGAGACGTCGGGGACGTATCCCAGCCGGTCGGCGGCCTCGCGCACGGCGACCCTGATGGACTCGGCCACGTAGCCGTTGCCCGCCAGGGCCCGGGACGCGGTGGAGCGGGAGGTGCCCGCGGCCTCCGCGACGTCGAGGAGGGTGACCCGGCATCGCTTGGCCCGGGGTCCGCCGTGGGCGTGTTCGCTCATCGGGTGGCCCTCCCGGCCGCACGCCACTGGGACCACTGACGGCGCAGCGCCGCGTAGTCCTCGTCCTCCAGGGGTTCGCCGGTGCGGTCGAGATGGGTGCTCACGTAGAGCGCGGGCACGCCGAGTTCCGCCTTGACCGCGCCGTAGGCGCGCCACTGTTCGCGGTCCGGGGGGCACCAGTCGTCGGTGTCGACGGGCAGTTGGGGGCAGGAGGCGGTGACGACGGCGGCCCGGTGACGCATCTGCGGCACGACGGGAGCGTACGGGTCGGGGTCGTCGAGGCGCAGCATGTCGTTGAGCCGGATCATGTCGGTCACCCCCGCGAAGGCCGGATGCGGCGTGTGGGTGATGACCAGCGCGTCCGGCTTCGCCGCCTTCGCCGCAGTATGGATCACCGCGAGGAGATCGTACAGCAGCGCGATTCCCCAGCGGTCTCCGTGGGCGGTGAGGTGGTGGCCCGAGGGGGTGTCGGCGGTGAAGTCGATCTTCAGTCCGTCGGCGTCGTGGCCGTCGGGGGCGAGCATGGCGGTGACGCTGTCGGTGAGCAGGGCCCGGGCCTCGGGGTGGCCGGGGTCGAGGGCGACGGGGTGGCCGTCGGGGGTGCGGACGCACCACGCGTCGGGCACGCCCTCGGTGGACCAGGCGCGCCACCACAGCAGCACCTTCTGGCCGCGCGCGTGCCGTTTGGCGATCCAGCCGGGCAGGTCGGGCCACTTGGCGGGGTCGGGGTCCGGGCCGCCGTAGCTGCGCTGCCACTTGTCGTCGACGACGATCGTGCCGGGGACGAGCCCGCGGTCGGCGAGGTGGGCGAGGTGGGCGTCGTACTCGGCCCGGGTGGCGAGTGCCGGGGCCGGGCGGCCGGTGTCGCGGGCGCGGGCCGTCTGGGCGCCCCAGCCGCAGAACATGGGCTCGGTCCACCACTCGGGCCGTTCGGGCGCCGGTTCGGCGGGCGGGGCCCAGCCGCGCCGCTCCAGCCAGGAGCGGTGGGCGCGCAGTCCGGCGTACGGGTCGCGGTGGCCGGGGGAGACGAGCAGCGCGGGGGTGGTGAAGGAGCCGTCGACGCGGGTGTGGCCCTCGTAGGCCAGGGTCAGGTGGAAGCCCTGGTCGGAGGGGACGTAGGTGACGGTGGTGAAGGTGAGGGCGTGGACGGGGGCGCCGAGGCCGAGGGTGTGCCAGCCGCCGGGCGGCCGGGACCGCGCGGGGTCGGCGTCGTCGGCGCAGGCCGCGGTGGTGAGGGCGTAGTAGAGGGGCGCGGGCGTGAAGAACCAGTGGCCGCGGCCGGGGCGGGCGTCGCCGCAGGCGCCGACGACCGCGCTCTCCCCCGCGCCGCGCAGCAGCCGGCGCGGCGGGCCCGGGTTGGGGGTGAACAGGGTGCGCCAGTCGTGTCCGCTGGGCCGCAGTCCGGTGCCCCGCCCGGGGAGCGCGGAGCGCAGGGCCGGCAGGTGGACGTCGTCGAGCCGGCCGCTGCCGTGGACGGTCCAGGTGAACTCCGGGCCGTCGGGGGTGCACAGGACGCGGGTCTCGGCGCTGTCCCAGGCGGTGCTGCGGCGGCGGACGGTGACGGCGGGGCCCTCGGCGAGCGTGGTGAGCAGGGGCGGTTCGGCGGAGAGGGTGTCGTCCCTGGCGTCGGTGCGGTCGAGGGCGCCGGGCAGTTGCAGCTCCAGCGGGTACGCGGACGACGCGTCGTGGAGCCGGGCGGTGAGGCCGTCGGCGGCGACGGTCAGCCGGTATCCGGGTGCCGTCACCTCGATGCCGCCGTCGTCGGCCCGTACCGCCGCGATCCTGGCCCCGCTCTGCGGCGTCGTCCCCGCGTCCATCGTCCCGGTCTCCTTCATCGCACGCTCACCAGTGCCTCCGCCTGCTGTCCGAAGCGCGTCTTGCCGACGGTGAGGTCCACCGCGACGCGCGCGCGTTCCACCGGTTCCGCGTCGCTCGGTATGTGCACCGCGAACCGGGCCGTGCCGGTGCCGCGGCCCGCCAGGTCCAGTTCGACGCGTTCGGGAGCCGCCCGCCAGCCCGCCGGGAGCACGATGTCCGCCTGGGCGGTCTCGGGCCCGGAGAAGGGGTTGACGACTTCGGCCTCCAGTTGGAGCCACCCGCCTGGGGCGACCACGCTGCGGTACGGGCTGACGCGCGCCCCGAACCCCTCGGCGCCGAAGTCCACGTCCTTCGGGAGGATGTCGCGGTGCAGCCGCGCGAGCTGCTGCCCCTTCTCCAGCAGCATGTCGAGGTAGGCGTCGCCGACCTCGAACGGCTGCCAGTGGCCGCTGATCATGAGGTCGGGGCGGATCGCGCGGTACAGCTCGGCGCTGCGCGTGAAGTCGTCGACGCGGAAGCGGTTGCGGTACTGGTAGTTGAGCAGCTCGGGCCTCAGGCCCGGCTCCCACGCGGTGTCCTGCTGGTCGCCGGTGGCGATGACGCGGCGGCCGTCGGCGGTGAAGGAGTAGGCGGCGGCGTAGAGGGTGTGGCCGGGCAGGTCGTGCACGCCGATCTCGTACTCGTGCCACGTCAGCGGCCTGTCCGGCGGGAGTTCACGGTCGACCGGGACGGGGTCGTACCACAGGCACGGCAGGTCCCAGCGTTCCGGGGAGTGCAGGACGGGCGCGATGTGGGAGGGCGCCCAGACCTCGGTGCCGTGCACCTCGCGCAGCAGGTTGAAGCCGGCTATGTGGTCGTCGTGGTAGTGGGTGGGCAGGGCCACTTCCACGCGGTCGATGCCGTGGTCGCGCCCGAGGGCCTCGATGGAGGCGAGCAGCGGGCGCCGGGAGGAGCGGTCGTGACCGCCGGGCAGACCGGTGGTCAGGTCGTATCCGAAGTCCAGGAGCAGCGCGGTGCCGTGGTCGGAGAGCAGGGCGTAGGAGTTGGCCATGCCGGTGACGTTGCGCAGCAGGTGGGGGGTGACCGGCTTCCAGGGCGTGCGCAGCATGGCGTCCGGGTCCCAGGGGGTGGTCCGGCGCATGTCGAGGAGTTCGGTGAGGTGGGCGCGGAGCCGGGCGACGGCGGCGGGCGGGTCGGTGACCGGGTCGCCGTGGGAGGGCAGCAGCACGTCGGGGCGGTGGTCGAGGAGTTGCAGGCAGGACAGGACGGTGGCGGCGGCGCCCTCCATCCCGGCGTTCGGGTGGAAGCCGGTGTACGCCCACTGGGTGGCGGCGAGCGACCACAGGCGTCCCTCGCCGTGGATCAGGTCTCCGGTGAAGGCGAGGCGCCGGCCGCCCGTGTCCACGAGGTAGCCGACGGAGCCGACGGTGTGTCCGGGCAACGGGACGGTGCGGACGTCGAGATGGCCGTAGCGGGCGGTGCGGTACTCGGCGACGGTGCCCGTGACGGCGACCTGCCGCAGCAGGGAGAAGCGGTCCTGGCGCACGTCGTAGTCGTTGTCGAGGGGGCGGGTGCGCCAGTGTTCGTCGACGCCGGCTATCAGGTCGCGCTCCACGGGCGGGACCCAGATGCGGATGCCGGCCGCGGCGGCGCGGGCCAGTCCCTGGACCTGGTCGCGGTGGTGGTGGGTGACCAGGATGTCCGTGACCTCGTCCACGCCGTAGTCGGCGAGGTGGTCGAGGACGGCGCCGCTGCCGAAGTCGATCAGCACGGCCCGGCGTCCGGCGCACAGCACGTACACGTGGCAGGTGTCCTGGAACAGGTGGACGTCGTCGCCCACGCGCATGGAACTCCCCCTCCCGGGACGGCCGATCTGGGATCGATCCCAGATGGGAACGATCTCATTGGCCCGCACGGGCGTCAACACCCTTTCCGGCACGGCGGAACAGTCCATTCCTGGCTCTTGCGCCGCAGGTCAGACATGGGTGACCCTGCATCGATGACCTCGGACGCACCGCTCGTGCCCACGCCCCGCTCCCTCACTCGTCCACCCGGGCGGGACGCCGTACTCCTGGGGCAAATGGTGCATTTCACCCCTGGTCCCGATCCGCGCGCCAATGACCTCGTGGTGTCCGCGCTGCGCGGTGCGGGGGCGGACGTCACGGACGGGGACGCCGCCGGCGCGGAGGTCGTCTGCGGCGGCGCCGCCGCGGCCGGGGCGCTGGCCGCGCTCGGCGTCGAGGGCCCCGGGTCCCTGCCGCCGGACGGTTACGTCCTCGCCGTCGCGGACGGCCGCGTCGTGCTGGCCGGATCGGGCGACCGGGGCGTGTACTACGCGGCCCAGACGCTGCGCCGGCTGCTCGCCCGTCACACGGGCCCGCTGCCCGCGACGGTGGTCCGCGACTGGCCGGCGACACCGCTGCGCGGTGTGGTCGAGGGCTTCTACGGCATCCCCTGGTCCCACGAGGCCCGCCTGGACCAGCTCGACTTCTGCGGCGCGCACAAGATGAACGTGTACGTCTACTCCCCCAAGGACGACCCGTATCTGAGGGAGAGGTGGCGCGAGCCGTATCCGGCCGAGGACCTGGCCCGGCTGCGGGAACTGGTGGAGCGGGCCGCGGAGCGGCATGTCGAGTTCGTCTTCGCCCTCTCGCCCGGCCTGTCGGTCCGCTACGGGTCGGACGACGACGCGCGGGCCCTGATCGGCAAGTTCGCGTCGCTGTGGGACATCGGGGTGCGGTCGTTCTCCGTGCCGCTCGACGACATCAGTCACACGGAGTGGAACTGCCCCGAGGACGCCGAGCGGTTCGGCACCGGGAGCGGTGCGGCGGGCGCGGCCCAGGCGCACCTGCTGAACCGCGTGAACCGTGAGTTCGTCCGCACCCACGAGGGCACGCGCCCCCTGCAGATGGTGCCGACCGAGTACGCCGACACCGACGCCACCCCCTACAAGGCCGCCCTCGCCGGGGCGCTGGACGCGGACGTGCTGGTGGGGTGGACGGGCGTCGCGGTGATCCCGGCGGCGATCACCGTGGCGCAGGCGGTCCGGGCCCGGCAGGTGTACGGCCACGAGATCCTGCTGTGGGACAACCACCCGGTCAACGACTTCGCGTTCGGCCGCCTGTTCCTCGGGCCCTTCGCCGGACGGGAGAAGGGGCTGCCGGGCAGGCTGGCCGGTTTCACGGCCAACCCGATGGTGCATCCCGCCGCGTCGAGGCCGGCGCTGGCCACGGGCGCGGACTACTCCTGGAACGACGACGCCTACGACCCCGCCGGGTCCTGGCGCACCGCTCTGCGCGCGGCGGCCGGGGGTGACGCGGCGGTCGAGGAGGCCCTGCGCGCCTTCGCCGACCTGTCGTACGGCTCGGTCCTCACCCGGGGGCAGGCGCCCGAACTCGCCGCCGCGATCGCCGCGTTCTGGTCGGGGGGCCCGGCCGGGGCGCTGGAATCACGGCTGCGGGCGCTGCGTGGGGCACCGGACGTGCTGCGCGGCGGCCTGCCGGACCGGGGGTTCGTCGCGGACACGGGCCCGTGGCTGGACGCCGCCGAGGCCTGGGGCAGGGCGGCCCTGACGGCCCTCGAGATGACGGAGTGCGCGCGGGCCGGGGACACGGCGCAGGCCCGGCGCCTGCGGGAGGAGCTGGTGCGGCTGGAGGACGCGGCCCGCTCCTTCACCTACACCGGCCTGGCGGGCACCTCGTACGCCGTGCTGGTCGGCGAGGGCGTGCTGGACGCGTTCCTGGACGACGCCCGGCACGAGACGGACCGCGCGCTCGGCCTGCCGCGCCGGCCGAAGGGGACGACCGGTCTGCGCACCTTCCAGGACATGGGGGTGTGGCGGATGACGGACGGCGCGTCCGGCACGTACTTCCGCAGCGCGAACGCGGTGGAGGCGGACGCGTACGTCGGTGTCGACCTGCACGCGGTGCGGCCCCTGCGCGGCGTGCGCGTGGTGATGGGCACCCCCGACCGGCCGGAGTTCCGCATCCGGACGGGCGTCGTGGAGTGCTCGCGGGACGGCGCGCGGTGGATGACGCTGGCGGCGTTCGGCGGTTCGCCCGAGGTGCGGGTGGACGTCTCCGCCGGGGTGCGTGCCCGCTATGTCCGCGCTCGTGCGGTGGAGGGGCAGGAGGAGTGGCTGGCGGTGCGGGAGTTCGGCGTGGAGTGCGGTTGACCGGGCCCCGGCGGCCCGTGCGTGCCGGGCGCGCACGGGCCGCCGGGAGAGGGACGCGAGGCGTCAGCAGGTTCCGTTGACCGGCCCGTCGACGCCGGTCCACACGAAGGCGTCGCTGACCCAGGTGCCGTCGCTCAGGCGGTGCCACCAGGAAGTGGTGCCCCAGCGACCGGTGTGGGTGGTGCCGGTGCCGGAGCAGGAGATGCTCACCGTGGCCCCGTCCGCGACGCTGCCCGCGACCGCGTAGCCCGTGCCGGGGCCGGTGCGGCGGGTGAGGGTGGTGCCGCCGTCGGTGTCCACGACGCCCTGCGTGAAGCCGAGTGCGCCGTAGTTGTACAGGGCGCCTCCGGCGCCGACGAGCCGGCTGCCGTGGAGCGCGGAACCCTCGTAGGCGCTGCCGCCGTTCTGGAACACCCACTTGCCGAGGTTGTGCCCCGACATGCCGATGTAGGCGCCGTTGTTGCGGAGCGCGAGGTGGACGTGGCGGCCGAGGGCGGAGCCGCCGCAGGTGACGTCGGTGCCGGTGTTGCCGAGGAACGCTCCGGCCTGGACGGAGGCGCCGTCCACGCTGATGTTGTCCCACAGGTGGTAGTAGTCCGTGGCGTAGCCGCGGTCGTGCAGGACGCGGATCCAGCCCTGGCACATGGTGTACGCCGTCCCGGCCCGCACCGCCCGGACGACCTGGTCGCCGCCCGCGAGGTCGAGGGAGCTCCAGGGCGCGGCGGTGCCGGACCAGCCGTGCGGGCCGCCGGCCATGGTCCAGCTCTGGCCCGTCGAGTACGGCAGGGCCATGCCGGTGCGCCAGTCGCCCGCCACCTGCGTCCGCGGGCCGTCGGCGCCGGTGGCGAGCAGGCGCTGCTCGGCCGCCTTCATGACGGGGCTGGTGCGGGCGAGGCCCGTGAAGGCGGATTCGCCGTCGAAGGTGACCTTCCAGCCCGCGGGGTCGCGGTGCGCGAGGAAGAGGCGGCCCTCGGGAAGCTCCTCGGAACCGGACGGCGTGGCGAGGACGGCGGTGCCGAAGGCCCAGCGGCCCTGCGTGCGGGTGACGTCGACGCGGGTGTCCGACCCGCGGACGGCGGCCGTCCCGGGCGCCGCGTCGTGCAGACGGGCGGAGACCGCCTCGGTCAGGGTGGGCGGCCCGGCGTCCGCCGGGGAGGAGGCGTGGGCGGGGACGGCGAGGGCGAGGACCGAGAGCAGGGCGGCGGCGCCGGCGGCGAGCAGGCCGCCGGGCCGTCTGCGTGCGCTCGTGGACAACAGCATGCGGGGGTCCTTT
>DASTDN010000270.1:0-3024 GCA_035710365.1 Streptomyces sp.
GACTACGCCACACAGGTCCGTACGCCGAAGTCGAGCGCCCACTGGTACGCGCGCGCGGCGCGTGCCGGGGCGTTGCCGGAGACCGACGCCCTGTAGGGCGTGACGCGCGCCGGTCCCGGCGGAGTCCGCCGCGCCCACCGCCGCGCCCGCCGCCGGCCCCTCGCCCGGCGCGCACGTGGGGAGTCGGCCGCGGCCCGGCGTCACCGCCTGCCGACGTGCCGGTGGTGCGGGACGTGGACGGCCGGGGCTCAGCGGAACACGGAGGCGGGCGGTGCCGGTGACGGCACCGCCGTCGCGTCGGTCACGGGCGGCGCGCCGCCCGTGAAGTCGGTCAGCGCCCTGCCGTGTTCGACGCGGCCCGGGTGCGGGTCGGAGGCGGCGCGGCGGGTGAGTTCGGCGAGGGGCAGCGGGTGGTCGCAGGCGGCCAGGACGGCGTTGCCGAACCGCTTGCCGCGCAGCATCGCCGCGTCGGCGACCAGCGCCAGTTCCGGGAACCGGGCGGCGGCGGTGGCGATCTGGCCGCGGATGTGCGCGAGCGGCGGCCCGTCGGCGAGGTTGGCCGTGTAGACGCCGCCCGGCCTGAGCGCCCTGCGGACCTCGTCGAGGAACTCTGCCGAGGTCAGGTGGGCCGGGGTGCGGGCACCGTCGAAGACGTCCGCGACGACGAGGTCGGCCCAGCCGTCCGGCACCTTCGCCAGGCCCACGCGCGCGTCCGCCGACCGTACGCGGATGCGGGCGCCAGAGTTCCACGGCAGTGCGCGCCGCACCACCTGGACGAGGGCGGCGTCCCGTTCCACGACCTGCTGGGTGGAGCGGGGGCGGGTCGCGGCGACGTACCGGGCGAGGGTGAGGGCGCCGCCGCCGAGGTGCACGGCGCGCACGGGCCTGCCGGGCGGGGCGGCCAGGTCGATGACGTGGCCGAGGCGGCGCTGGTAGTCGAAGGAGAGGTGGCGCGGGTCGTCGAGGTCGACGTGCGACTGCGGGGCGTCGTCGATCAGGAGCGTCCAGGCCCGCGGCCGGTCGGGGTCGGGTACGAGCCGCGCGCGGCCGCCGTCCACGTTCTCCACGACGGCTTCGGCACCGGCCTGTCTGCGCCGGGGGCTCCTGGACTTTCCCATGGGCCCATTATCGGACCGCCGGGGACACCGCCCGCGCGGGTGGCGGGGACCCCGGCGAGGCCCGGCAGGCGTACCGCCGGCTCACCGGCAGCTGTCCGCCGCCTCGATGAGCCGGGCCGCCTCGCCCAGTGCGGCGCGCAGCACCGCCGGGTCCGTGGCCGGGTCGCTCTCGCCGGGCGGCAGCAGCCAGCCGGAGTCCGCCGCGGCGGGCGGCTGGGGGACGAGGCTCAGGCCGCGGCCGTCGGTCTCCGTGCAGGTGCTGCCGGGCACGTCCCACGCGGCGGCCGTCCCGGGCGGCACCAGGAAGCCCAGCGTGCCGCCGCCGTCGTGCAGGACGGGTCCGACCGCGTCGCGGGACCCGCGGCGCAGGATGTCGACCGCCTCCAGCCCCTGCCGGGCCGGCACCGTCACGACGTCACACACGGTTTCCTCCTCCGGCGGCGTGCCGCCCGCACGGGCCGGCCCGCGGCCCTGCACTCGGGCCGCCGTCGGCGGCGTACGAGGAATGTTGCTCTGGCGCGTCTCCATCCCGGCCTCCACCACGGAACCCTGCCTGGCACAGCTACCGGGAATCACGTGCTCCCGGTCCGGTCGGTTCAACGCGTCAGGGCGTCAACGGCTACGGCGGGTGTCAGCCGGAAAGGCTGGCACTTCATGGCAGATCGTGGAGCGGATCGCGGCTTTGTTGTCAAATTCGGCGTGACGGCTCGGGGACAGCCGGTACGTTCTTGCCGCCGGAGACAGAGCGTGGGGCAGCGACAAGACGAACAACTCACCCGTGTCCGGCATGGTTCGACGGTTCGCACGGGGAGGAACCCGGCCATGGCGTCGTCAGCGGTGACCTCGGCGGAGCCGGGCCGGCCGGAACGGCCGCGGCCGAATCTTGTGTTCCGGCAGTTGCGCGGACCGCGCTCGCCGGCCGAGTTCGCCGCCGCGGTGCGCCGGGCCGCCCTGGAGATCGGCGAGCGGGTCAGTTGTGACGCCCGCTACGTCGGCAGGGTCGAGGCGGGCGAGATCCGCTGCCCGAACTACGCGTACGAACGGGTGTTCCTGCACATGTTCCCCGGCCGTACGCTCACCGACCTCGGTTTCGCGCCCCGGTCGTCCGTACGCGGACGCCGGGCACCCGCGGCCGGGGACGACGCTCCCGTGCCCCACCCCGCCGACCCGGCGGACGCCACGGGGGAGACGCGGGGAACGCGCGAGCCACAGGAGCCGCGCACGCCGCGTGAGCCGTACACGCCGTGTGGACCGCAGGGACCACGTGGGCCGTGCGCGCCGCATGGGCCGTACGGGCTGTATGGGCCGCATGGGCCGTATGAAGAGCAGGATCAGACCACGACGTACGACGACTGCGAGGAGAGCGACGTGCTGCGTCGCGCATTCATGACCGGCGGAGGTGCCACCGTGGCCGCCGCCCTGGGCCCCGTGGCCCTCGCACCGGCCGCCTCGGCAGCCCCCGCCGGACCGGTCGGCCCGGCGTCCCCGGCCGCGCGGCACACGGTGCGCCGCGCCGGGACGGCCGAGGCGAACGCCCTGGAGGACGCCGTCCGCCGGATCCGTCTGCTGGACGACCGGCACGGCGCCGACGGCCTGTACCGGCGCGCAGCGGCCCCGCTGCGCGCCGCCTACGAGCTGCTCGACGCCGTGACGTCCCGGCGGGCGACGGCGGACCGGCTGTACTCGGGCGCCGGTGAGCTGGCCATCTCGGTGGGCTGGCTGGCCCATGACTCCGGCCGTTTCGACGACGCGCGCTCGCACTACGCGGAGGCGCTGGCGACCGCCCGGGTGTCCGGGGACGCGGCCCTTGAGGCGCACGCCTTCTGCAACACCGCGTTCCTCGCCCGGGACGCGGGCCGGCCCCGGGAGGCGGTGCGGGCGGCCCAGGCCGCCCAGCGGGTGGGCC
>DASTDN010000271.1:0-15250 GCA_035710365.1 Streptomyces sp.
GCCCGCCGAACTCACCGACTACATCAAGGCACGCGAGGGCTACGACTACGCCCACCACGGGCGCAGCGGCAACCCGGACACGCAGTTCGTGCCGGACGAGATCGTCGACCGGTTCTGCGTCATCGGCCCGCCGGAGAAGCACGTCGAGAAGCTGAACGCCCTGCGGGAGCTGGGTGTCGACCAGTTCGCCGTGTACGACATGCACGACGCGCAGGAGTCCGTCATCGACACGTACGGCGAGAAGATCATCCCCGCCGTCAACGCCTGACGACGGCTCCGGAACCACCCCCGGTCCGTCCTCCCGCCCCCCGGGGGACGGACCGGGTCCCGGACCCGCACGGCCTTTCCCGACCCACACCACCGATTGGCCTGCTCATGACCGACACCGCTCCCACGGCCATACCCCCGACCCAGGTCACCCTCGCCGACGGGCGGGTGGAGATCGCCCCGGACGCGGCCCAGCCCAGTGGCCCGTACGCCAACGACGACCTGCTGCCCGTCCCGGCCCGCAAGCGGACCTGGACCACGTACAACTTCTCCGCCCTGTGGGTGGGCATGGCCCACAACACGGCCTCCTGGACGCTGGCCTCCGGTCTGATCGCCGTCGGCATGGACTGGAAACAGGCGGTGTTCACCATCGCCCTGGCCAACGTGATCGTCCTCGTCCCGATGCTGCTCACCGGGCACGCCGGGCCCAAGTACGGCATTCCCTTCCCGGTGTTCGCCCGCGCCTCCTTCGGCATCCGCGGCGCCAACCTGCCCGCCGTCGTCCGGGCGCTGGTGGCGTGCGGCTGGTTCGGCATCCAGACCTGGATCGGCGGGGAGGCGATCTACTTCCTCGCGGGCAAACTGATCGGCGACGGCTGGACGGACGCCGGGGGGTTCGGCGGCCACCCCTGGACGATGTGGCTGTCCTTCGCGATCTTCTGGGCGCTCCAGGTCGCCATCATCTACCGGGGCATGGAGACGATCCGCCGCTTCGAGAACTGGGCGGCGCCCTTCGTGCTCGTCGGCGCGTTCGTGATGCTGTGGTGGATGAGCCGCAAGGCGGGCGGCTTCGGCCCGCTGTTCGACCAGCCCTCCCGGCTGGGCTGGGGCCCGGACTTCTGGAAGCTGTTCGCCCCGGCCCTGATGGGCATGATCGGCTTCTGGTCGACGCTGTCGCTGAACATCCCGGACTTCACCCGCTACGGCCGGAGCCAGAAGGCGCAGACCTGGGGCCAGTCCCTCGGCCTGCCGACCACCATGACCCTGTTCGCGTTCCTGTCGGTGCTGGTCACCTCCGGCAGTCAGGCCGTCTACGGCGAGGCGATCTGGGACCCGGTCCAGCTCGCCGCCAAGACCGACAACACGGTCGGCCTGCTGTTCGCGCTGGTCACCGTGCTGGTGGCGACCCTGTCCGTGAACATCGCGGCGAACCTCGTCTCGCCCGCCTTCGACTTCTCCAACGTCGCGCCGCGCCGGATCAGCTTCCGCACGGGCGCCCTCGTCACCTGCGTCCTGGCCGTCCTGATCTTCCCGTGGAAGCTGTACTCCGACCCGCAGGGCTACATCTTCACCTGGCTCGGCCTGGTCGGCGGTCTGCTCGGCACGGTCGCCGGCATCCTCGTCGCCGACTACTGGATCCTGCGCCGCACCCGCCTCGACCTCGTCGACCTGTACCGCCAGGGGGGCCGCTACTGGTACGACGGCGGCTGGAACTGGCGGGCCGTGGTGGCGTTCGCCGTGGGCGGCGTCCTCGCCGTCGGCGGCGCCGACTTCCATCCCCTGATCGACGGCCGCCCGATCCCGGCCCTGGCCGACCTGGCGGACTACGGCTGGGCGGTCGGACTGGCCGCGTCGACGGTGCTGTACCTGGCGCTGATGCGCCTGCGGGGCAGGGGCCGTACGGAGGTCTGAGCGCTTCGGCCGCCCCGTGAAGCGGCCGGGCCCGGGACGCCGGTCCGGGCCCGGTCCCCGGTCAGCCCTTCAGCGCGGCGACCGCGTCCTTCGCGGCCCTGATGGCGCCCTTGTTGATCTCGTCCGTCCCGGGCGCCTTCTTCGACTCGAAGTCGCTGCCGTTGTACGTGACGACCACCAGGGCGTTGGACGAGCGCACCACGACCATCCCCTCGCGGGTCTGCTGCCCGTCCTCCGTGACGAGGTTCACCACCGAGTACGCCTCGTCCCCGAGGCCGGGCACCTTGCCGCCGCCGCTGTTCTCCGAGGTGTGCTCGTCGTACCCGCTCTCCGCCTTCTCCTGCGAGGGAGTGACCTCGAAGGAGACGTCCAGCCAGCGGTAGTCGTAGCCCTTGAGGGCGTTCCAGGAGCAGGTGCGGCGCAGTTCGGCGTCCGTCGACTTGATCTCCTTGCCGCTCACCTTCGCGCCCGGCACCAGGGACTTCACGGTCTTCCCGGCGAGGGCCGCGCAGGGCGCGGGGGCGGCGGTGTGGGCCTTGGACCCCGAGGGCGCCGAGGGGGCGGACTCCGAGCGGGACTGCGGGGCGGTCACCTCGTCCGGTCTCTGCTCGGCGGCGGGGGAGGCGGCGAGCGGACCTGAGGACAGTGCCCAGCCCGCGACGGCGAGCACGGCCACCGGGGACAGGCGCGCGGTCAGGGCGAGCGGCAGGGGAAGGGAACGCACGGCGCACTTCTCGTGGGGGAACGGACGGTGCGGAGGGGGTCCGCACTGCGGACGGGACGACAGTGTCACACGACTCCCGGTGGCGCGGAAGGGCCAACCCGTTCCGTGCCCGCGCGGTGACGCCACCGGCCCCGGTGCCGTACCGCCATGGCGCCCGTTTGGTGCCTTGTCCCGAAAAGAGCCGTGTCGGCGCGGCTCCGGCGGTATCCGGCGCATCGTCCCGTCGTGCACCGCCCGCGGCGCCGGTGGTCTGGTCCAGTGGCGGATGGTGACCCGGTAGACACGCTACGGCTCCGGCGCCACACTCGGCTCAGCCCGTTCGGGGGAAGCGGAACCCGGCGGAGTTCATCAGGCGGAGGTGTGATGGTGAGGCGTGTGTCCCGGATTCTCCCCGTTGTCATGGGCATGTCTCCAAAGATGCGCCTCCTCCCCGAGGCCGGCGCGGACGGACGGACGAGCCGAGCCCGGCCCGCCCCGGGCGACGGCGCCTGAGCGCCCGCACCACCCCGCAGTACGACGCGCGGTCCGGCCCGACGTCCGGCCCCCGCGGCACCACCCGCCCGGCGCGGAACCCCCGCGGTGCCGGGCAGGGCCCCTCCCTCTCCCGCATCCGAATCAGGAGTGCCCTGATGTCGTCCCGCATGCCCTGGCGCCTACGCGCCACCACGGCCGTGCTGGCGGTCCTCGCCGGTACCGGCGCGCTCGCCGTCACCGGCCCCGCCCAGGCGGCCGCTCCGGCCGAGCCCGGCACACAGACCGTCAGCTACCACGGCTACCGCGTCGAGGTCCCCGACGACTGGCAGGTGGTCGATCTCGGCGAGAACCCGCGCGCCTGTCTCCGGTTCGACAGACCCGCCGTCTACCTCGGTGAGCCCGCGGACCAGAACGACTGCCCCTCCCGGGTGATCGGCCGTACCGCGGGCCTCGTCGTGGAGCCCATCACCGCCCGCTCCGCCCGCCAGGCCACGCCCGCCACCGCGCGGACTGCGCGCGGCAAGGCCGCCGCACCCTCCGCGGTGTCCAGCAACGACACCATCCAGGTCGCCGTCGAGGACGCCGGTGTCCTCGTCACCGCCGCCCACACCCCCGGCACCGAGAACCTGGTGCGCGACGTCCTCGCCTCGGCCCGGCTCACCCCCGACGCCCGGCGCACCGAACTGCCCGAGGCGCGGCCGCAGTCCGGCGCCCGGACCCTCGCCGCCGCGGGCCCGCAGCCCGGCAGCTACCTCGGCAAGGGCTTCGACGCCTGCACCGCGCCCTCGCAGGCGGCCATGAACGCCTGGCAGGCCGGCTCGCCGTACAGCGCGGTCGGCGTCTACATCTCGGGTTCCTTCCGCGGCTGCAGCCAGCCCAACCTGACCGCGAGCTGGGTCACCAGCCAGACCAACAACGGCTGGCGGCTGTTCCCGATCGACGTCGGCCGCCAGGCGCCCTGCACCAACTACTCGCTGAAGATGTCCGCCGACCCGGCCACGGCCAAGTCCCAGGGCGTCTCCGCCGCGGCCACCGCCGTCACGGCCGCGTCGAACCTCGGCATCCCGGCGGGCAGCGCCATCTACAGCGACATCGAGGCGTACACCTCGACCGCCTCCTGCAAGGCGGCCGTGCTGTCCTACCTGTCCGGCTGGACCGAGCGGCTGCACTCCAGCGGCTACCTGTCGGGCTTCTACTCCAGCGCCGCCTCCGGCATCAGGGACGCGGCCGCCGAGTACAACAACAGCGCGTACACCCGCGTCGACCACCTCTTCTACGCCTGGTGGAACGGCGCCGCCGACACCAACACCGGCACGTACGTCCCCTCCACCTACTGGGCCAGCCACCAGCGCATCCACCAGTACGTGGGTGAGGTCACCGAGTCCTACGGCGGCTACTCCATCAACATCGACCGCGACTACCTCGACGTGGGCAACGGCACCCCGCCCCCGGTCACCTGCAGCGGCGTGAACCTCGACTTCACCGCGTACACCACCGTCCAGAGCGGCTCGTCCGGCAACCTCGTCAAGGCCGCCCAGTGCCTGCTGAAGGCCGCCGGCTACGACCCGGGCGCCCCCGACGGCGTGTTCGGCTCCAACACCACCACCGCCGCCAAGAACTTCCAGGCCGGCAAGGGACTCACGGCCGACGGCGTGGTCGGCCCCAAGACCTGGACGGCCCTGCTGTCCCGCGGCTCCACCACCACCGTGCAGAACGGCTCCACGGGTGAGGCCGTCACCCGCCTGCAGCGCGCCCTGACCGCCGCGCTCGGCCGGACCGTCGGCATCGACGGCATCTTCGGCTCCGGCACCGACCAGGCCGTGCGCGACTACCAGTCCTCACGCGGGCTGGCCGTCGACGGCATCGTCGGCTCCGGCACCTGGGGCGCCCTCCAGTCGGGAAAGTGAGACCCACACCGTGAAACGACTCGCCCGTATCCTCACCCTGTGCGTGGCACTGGCCGGCCTGCTCCTCGGCGCGGGCGTCCCCGCCCAGGCCTTCGCCCAGGCCGCGTTCCCCCTGTCGAGCAACGGCAGCCGGGGCACCGACGTCCTCGCCCTGCAGCACCTGCTGGCCGCGCACGGCCACACGGTCTCCACGGACGGGGTCTTCGGCTCCGGAACCCGCAGCGCCGTGGTGGCCTTCCAGCAGTCCAAGGGCCTCACCGCGGACGGCATCGTCGGCCCCGCCACCTGGGGCGCGCTCGCCACCACCGTCCGCGAGGGCGACAGCGGCCCGGCCGTGAAGGCCCTGCAGAGCCAGCTCAACGCGAAGCGGGGCGCCGGACTCACGGTGGACGGCGCCTTCGGCGCGGGCACCGCGTCGGCGGTCCGCACCTTCCAGTCGCACGCGGGCATCACCGCAGACGGCATCGTCGGGCCCACCACCTGGAAGAACCTGCTCTGGCACTACGAGAACATCAACTTCGGCCCGGGCACCATGTGCGCCAAGAGCCCCGACGGCAACGCGGGCGCCCACTGGGCCACGGCCGGCGCCGTCGCCCAGTTGGAGGCGGCCGCCGCCGCCTTCGCCGGCACCGGCAACGGCGCCCTGCCGGTCGGCGACGCGGGCTTCGAGCACGGCGGCGACATCCCCGGCCACGCCAGCCACGAGGTCGGCATGGACATCGACGTGTGGCCGGTCCGCACCGACTCGGCCCAGTGCACCGCGAGCCGCATCACCTGGGAGTCGGGCACGTACGACCGGGCGGCCACCCGCATGCTCGTGCAGGAGATCCGCGCCAAGGCCCCCGGTCACGTCGCGCTGGTCTTCTTCAACGACCCGCAGCTCATCGCGGAGGGCCTGACCACGAGCTACGCGAACCACGACAACCACCTGCACATCCGCTACCAGTAGCGCGACCGGCGGCGGGCCCGGACGTTCCGGCGGGCCCGCCGCCCACCGCCCCCGGGGAACCGGGGGCGGGTGCGTGGCAGACAAACGGCGCGGCGTCCTTCATGCTCCTGGGGGACCCCGCCCCACGCCGCACACGCACCGAGGTGACCGATGCAGTTCACGACCCGCCCCACCCTCCAGGGCACCTTCGGCATGGTGTCCTCCACGCACTGGCTGGCCTCCCAGTCGGCGATGGCCGTGCTGGAGGACGGCGGCAACGCCTACGACGCGGCCGTGGCCGGGGCGTTCGTGCTGCACGTCGTCGAACCCCACCTCAACGGCCCCGCCGGCGAGGTCCCGATCCTGCTCGCCCCGGCCGGCGGCGAGGTGCGGGTGCTGTGCGGCCAGGGCGTCGCCCCGGCCGGGGCGAGCGCCGCCCACTACCGGAGCCTCGGCCTGGACCTCGTGCCCGGCACCGGCCCGCTCGCCGCCGCCGTGCCCGGCGCCTTCGACGCCTGGATGCTGCTGCTGCGCGACCACGGCACCAAGTCCCTCGCCGACGTGCTCGGGTACGCCGTCGGCTATGCCGAACACGGCCACGCGCCCGTGGAACGCGTCGGGCAGACCGTCGAGACCGTACGGCGGCTCTTCGAGACCGAGTGGACGTCGTCCGCCGAGGTGTACCTGCCCGGCGGCCGCGCCCCCCGCCCCGGCGAACTCCTGCGCAACCCCGCCCTCGCCGCCACCTGGCGCCGCCTGCTCGCCGAAGTGGCGGGCGCGGGCGGCAGGGAGGCCCAGATCGACGCCGCGCGCGAGGTGTGGCGCACCGGCTTCGTCGCCGAGGCCCTCGTACGCCAGGCCGCCCGCCCCACCCTCGACACCAGCGGCGACCACCACACCGGCACCCTGACCGGCGACGACCTCGCCGCCTGGTCCGCCACCTACGAGACCCCGGCCACGTACGACTGGAACGGCTGGACCGTGTGCAAGGCCGGACCCTGGAGCCAGGGCCCCGTCCTCCTCCAGCAACTCGCGCTGCTCCCGCCCGAAATGCCCGCCCACGGCAGCGCCGACTACGTCCACCTGCTCGTCGAGGGCTGCAAGCTCGCCATGGCCGACCGGGAGGCCTGGTACGGCGACGCCGCCGACGTGCCCCTGCGGGACCTGCTCTCGGACGAGTACAACACCGTCCGGCGGGCCCTGGTGGGGGAGCGGGCCAGTCACGAGCTGCGGCCCGGCCGTCCCGGCGGGCGTGCCCCGCGGCTGTGCGGCCACGCGCGCGTGCCCCTCCCCGTGCCCGCCGGGGGCGCCTTCGACGCGCTGGGCGTGGGGGAGCCGACCGTCGCCAAGGGCACCGGCTCCTCACCGGTGCCCGGCGAGCCCGCCGTGGCGGAGGACGGCGGCACGCGCGGCGACACCTGCCACATCGACGTCGTGGACCGCTGGGGCAACATGGTCTCCGCCACGCCCAGCGGCGGCTGGCTCCAGTCCAACCCGGTCGTGCCCGAGCTGGGCTTCCCGCTCGGCACGCGGCTGCAGATGGCGTGGCTGGAGGACGGCCTGCCGAACACCCTCACCCCGGGCCGCCGCCCCCGCACCACCCTCACCCCGTCGATCGCGCTGCGCGACGGCGTGCCCGTGATGGCGTTCGGCACGCCCGGCGGGGACCAGCAGGACCAGTGGCAGCTCCACTTCTTCCTCGCGGTCGCCCTGCGCCCGCCGGCCCGCGGCGGCCTCGACCTCCAGGGCGCCGTCGACGCCCCCAACTGGCACAACGACAGCTTCCCCGGCTCCTTCTACCCGCGCGGCACGCGGCCGGGCAGCGTCACCGTGGAGTCCCGGATCGGCCCGGCGGTCATCGGGGAACTGCGGCGCCGCGGCCACGAGGTGACCGTCGGCGACCCGTGGTCCGAGGGCCGGTTGTGCGCGGTCGCGCGCGACCCGGAGACGGGCGTGCTGTCGGCGGCGGCCAACCCGCGCGGGATGCAGGGGTACGCGGTGGGCAGGTGAGACACCCGGCCCCCGCCCGCACGGGGCGCGGGCGGGCCGGACCTCACGGCGAGGGCGCCCCGGCGGACCGCGCCTCTCGCCCCTCCAGGTGGTGCAGGGCGGTGTCGAGGAGCTGTTCGAGGGCGGCCGCGGTGTCGTCGGGCAGCCGGTCGTAGAACCGGGAGTGCTCGGCCGTGGCCGCCGCCAGCACCGACCGCGCGAGTGCCTCGCCCTCGGGGGTGAGCTGCACCCAGGTGCTGCGGCCGTCGTGGACGTTCGCCTCCCGGCTGACGTATCCCGACTGCGTCAGCCGGAGGATGACGTTGCTCGTGCCGCCGGAGGACAGCCCGCAGGCCGTGGAGAGACCGGTCGGTCTCAGCCGGCGCTCCGGGGTGTTGCACAGGGCCAGCAACACGTTCGCGTCGGCAATCGTCAGGCCGGCGTCGGACGCGGCGTCGCGGACGGTCGCGTTCACCACCTGCGCCAGGTAAGCAGCCTTCTGGGCCAGCCGGGTCAGGGGAACCGTGCGTCCGGCCGGGGCGGGGCTGTCCATGCTTTCTCCTTCCGCGCCAGGAAACAGTCCGGTGGCACATGCACACCGCACCAACATCACTGCAGCACCGCAAGAATGCAGCGGCTGTCGTTCACTCGCAAAGTTCCGGGGCCCGCAGGACACGCGGGCCGGGACACGACGGCCGTGCCTGCGGGACGGCCTGCGCCCCACCGCTGTCGAGGGCGGCACGGCGAGGACGCGCGACGCCCGATTGATGGACGTCGTGTCGCCGGGCTATTTTCTCATCCGAAAGCTTTACTGAAAGCTTCTGGGGGGAGACAAGGGACATGACTTCACCGGAGGACCCTCGCGGGCCGGACGGGCACGTGCCGTCGGGCCTCCCGCACGGCGGGCGGGCGGCCGGGAAAGAGCCGCTCCGCGCGACGGCGGGGCACCTCGCGGAAGTCGTCGGACGGCCGGGGACCGTCGCCACCGCCTCGGGCCGGGCACCCGAAGCCGCCGGAGGGCCGGGCCCCCACCTCGCCGGGCGCAGACCTCGCCGCGCCGGGTACGCACCGCGGTCCCGCGGAAGACGCCCCGCCGCGCGACCCGGCGCGCGCGTGCCCACCCGGCGCGCGGCAGCCGGCCGCACACCCGCCGGGGTCCCCGGCACCGGCACCGCCCCCCGCCGGGACGCGGTCCTCCCGGGC
Source organism: Streptomyces sp. (assembly GCA_035710365.1). GTDB lineage: Bacteria > Actinomycetota > Actinomycetes > Streptomycetales > Streptomycetaceae > Streptomyces. Next base: position 9,125 of record DASTDN010000271.1, read on the forward strand.
ACCCCCGGCGCCGCCCGCGGCGCCGGGGCGGGCAGAGCCGCCGCGCCGGCCGGAACCTGCTGAGCCGCAGCGGCCGCACACCGTCGGCCGTCCGAGAATCACGTAGTGGGTGGGCGAGTGCGCGTCGCGCACGGTTGCCCACCGCACGATGCCGTGGCCGTCGGATTCCATGAGCGCCGCACGGACGGCCCGGTACGAGCTGCCAGGAAAGGTCACCGAGAGCATGAACACGGTCAGGTCCACCACGTGTCCCGGCACGACGAGCCACCCCGCCCCGCCGCCCGCCCGACGGCTCACCGCCGTGCACCTGGTGCCCGTCGCGGCGCTGCGGGACGGCGACTCACCCCGCGCCGGAACCGAGAACCCCGAGCACTTACAGTTGCTCGCCGCGGCGGAGAGCTCGCTGCCCCCGATCGTGGTGCACCGCGCCACCATGCGCGTCGTCGACGGCATGCACCGCCTCAGGGCCGCGGTGCTGCGCGGACGCACCGAGATCAAGGTCCAGTTCTTCGACGGCAGCGAGGAGGACGCCTTCGTGTACGCCGTCGAGAGCAACACCCGGCACGGGCTCGCGCTGACGCTCGCCGAGCGCTCCGCCGCCGCCGTCCGCATCCTGCGCTCGCACCCGCACTGGGCGGACCGGGCGATCGCCTCGGTGACGGGGCTCTCCGCCCACACGGTGACCGGTCTGCGCCGGGGCGGAGCCGTCGGCCGGGAGGCCTCGCCCCCGGTCCGGCTCGGCAGGGACGGCCGGGTGCGTCCCCTGAGCACGGCACAGGGCAGGCGCGAGGCGGAGCGGCTGCTGATGTCCTCCCCGGAGGTGTCCCTGCGGGAGATCGCCCGGCGGACCGGCATCTCCCCGGCCACGGTCAGGGACGTGCGCGACCGCGTGCTGCGCGGCCTGGACCCGGTGCCGGAACGGATGCGCGCCGACAGACGCCCGGCCCGCCCGGCGCCCCGGCAGCCCCCGCAGGAGAAGCCCGCCCCCGGCGCGGCCCCGGCCCCCGACCGCGATCCGGCGGCCGTCTACCAGAACCTGTGCCAGGACCCGGCGCTGCGGCACAGCGAGAACGGCCGGCTGCTGCTGCGCATGCTCGGCGGCCTCGCGCTGCCCGACACGGAGTGGCGCAACGTCGCCGACGAGGTGCCCCCGCACCGGGCCGGCGCGGTGGCCGACCTCGCCGCGGAGTACGCCAGGCTGTGGCAGGAGTTCGCGGACCGGGCCCGTGCGGGCGCCGCGGGCGCGCCGGCCGCTCAGTAGCGCACCGCGCGGATGCGCGGACCGTAGGGCGCCGCGTCGAGCCACCGGCCCGCGCGCGGCCAGAGGGGAGCCGCGGCCGCCGCGGCCCACTGGAGGCAGCGCTGAGCGGGCCGGACCGCCAGCAGATGGTCGAGGGCCGCGCCCGCCGCGCGTATGTTGGCCTCCGCCGCCGCACGCCGGTCCCGGGCGTACTGCTCGACCGTGTCCTCGCGCACCGCCCGTGCCGCGGCGACGGCGTCGCTGATGCCGGAGTTCATGCCGCGCGCCCCGAACGGCGGCAGCAGGTGGGCGGCCTCGCCCGCCAGCAGGATGCGCCGGTGCGTGTCGGTGAAGCGGCTCGCGAGGCGCTGCTGGAAGCGGTACACCGACGACCAGGTGACCTGCGGGGCCGGGACCTGCGGCAGCACCCGGGGCAGCCACTCCGGGGCCCGGCCGGCGAGCCGGTGGCCGTCGTCCCCGGGGCGGCACTGGACGTCGACGCGCCAGCCTCCCCGGAACGGCACGAGGAGGACGTTGCGCCCCCCGGCGCCGGGGTGCCGGTAGTGGAACACCCGCTCCGCGTGCTCCGGTGGGATGTCGGCGGCGACGTCGACGACGACGAACTCGGTCGCCGAGGTGGAGCCCTCCAGGGTGACGCCCGCCGCCGCGCGCAGCCCCGAGCGGGCTCCGTCCGCCGCGACGACATGGCCGACGTCGTACGCGGTGCCGCCTTCGGTCCGCAGCCGGACGCCCGCCGGGGTGCTCTCCGCCTCCCGCACGGGGTCGCCCCAGACCGAGCGGACGCCCGCCGCGTCGCAGGCCCGGCGCAGCAGGTCCTCCACCACGGTCTGCGGCAGGCTGGTGAACGGCACGGCCGCCGCGGGGTCGTAGGAGCGGTGGTGGACCTGGCGGCCGGCCCACAGGGTGCGTTTGGTGCGCCACACCAGGCCCTGCGCGCCGACGCGGTCGCCCAGTCCGGGGCTGACGCGGTCCAGGTGGTCGAGCGTGGCGCGGTGCACGAAGATCGCCCGGCTGCCGGGGCGCACGGCGGTGCGGGGCTGGGCCTCCAGCAGCACGGGGTCGAGGCCGAGGCGGTGGGCGGCGAGCGCGGCGGCCAGGCCGACCGGCCCGGCGCCGACCACGGCGACGGCGTTCACGGCGCCGTCCCGAGCAGCCGGTGGCCCCCGGCGGGCACGCCACCGCGGCGCTGCCCCGGTGACACGAGGGCGGGGTTGAACGTCTCCTCGACGTGCAGGGGGAACTCGCCGTCCATGTGCAGCAGATAGCCCCTCGTCACGGCGGGGAGCGGACCGCCGGGGCCGGGCCAGTCGGACAGTCCCGACGTCAGCCGGGCCCGCCGGTGCGGGACACCGGTCGCGGCGACGGCCCGGCCCAGCGGAAGGAGACGGCTGGTGACGGCGGCGACCAGTTCGCCGTCACGGGGGAGACGGCCGGTCACCACGTTGCGGGAGACCACCGTGCCCTCGGGCGTGACCAGCTCGGTGCGGCGGACCAGCCGCGGCGAACCCGGCGTCAGGTGCAGCAGCCGGACCAGCCGCTGGTCCCCGGCCCGGGACGACGACAGGGACTGGGTCCGCACCTGCACGCGCAGCGGGCGGCGGATGTGCTGTTCGAGGAGTTCCGTCGTCAGCCCGCGGTGCAGCAGCAGCCGTCGCGTGAAGGCGTCGGCGAAGTCCCCCGCGGGGACCGCGTGCGGCGGCGCGGCGCCGGTCTGCTGTTCCGGATGGGCGGACATGACGGGAAGGCCTCCACGGTCGGGAGGCCGGGTCCGCCCGGCGAGCGGCCCCGGCCCCGGAAGAGGTGTCAGGCGGAGGGCTTGTAGTTGCCCGGGACGCGCCGCTGGGCGATCGCGAGGCGGTTGTAGCCGTTGATCGCCACGATGACGAACAGCAGGTGGGAGAGCTGCTCGTCGCCGAAGACCTTCTGGGTGCGCTGGAAGACGTCGTCCGGGATGTGACCGTCGTGGACGAGGGTGACGGCCTCGGTGAACTCCAGGGCGGCGCGCTCGCGTTCGGTGAAGAACGGCGCCTCCTCCCAGGCGCTGAGCGCGTAGATGCGCTGTTCCGTCTCGCCGGCGGTGCGGGCGTCGATGGTGTGGATGTCGATGCAGAAGACGCAACCGTTGATCTGCGACGCGCGGATACGGACGAGTTCGAGCAGCGCGCTCTCCACGCCGGCCTGCTTGGCGGACTCGGCGGCGGTGGCGGCCAGTCGGTGCATGGCGGCGTAGCTGCGTTCGGCGTGGGCGTTGCAGTCCAGGCGCTGGCTGTTCTCGGTGGTCATGGCCGTGATCGTAGGAGCGGGTGCGGGCGGGTGACCAGTGGTCACCTCCGGCACTTGAACAGGGCGACTGCCCGCACCTGCCGACTCTTGACAGAAAGGTGTCTCACGGAAAAGGTAAATCGCGAGCAGGGCGGGGAGGCAGACCGCCGGCACGCCGATCGCCTGCCTCATGAGACCGCTGCGCCCGCGCCCATTCGGCAGGGCCATTCCCCCGAGAACACCGGCTCGCACCTCCTGTATTCGGGCTGCGCCCAGTACCCGCACGCCTGGCGCCTGATGGCACCGACCTGACGAAATGGCTGGACGTACATGACTGACCTGGCAACTGACACGCCGCAGGCCGGCGGCCTCGGCACGGCGTCGGACCACCTACGTGCCGTCCTGCGGTGGCACTTCGACCCGGCCACGGGCTCCCCGTTCTGGCTGCGCAAGGCCGCCGGCCTCGGGTTCGACCCGCTCACCGACATCGTCGACGTCGCCGGCCTGCGCCGCTTCCCGGACGTCAGCGGCGAACTGCGGACCGTCCCGGTCGAGGACCTCATCCCGGCGGGCAGCGACGGCGCCGCCTTCGACGTGTTCGAGTCGGGCGGCACGGTCGGCGCGCCCAAGCGGGTCATCGACAGCACCGCCCGCACCCGCAACGTGGACTGGGTCAGCGAAGTCCTGGCCGGGCACGGCTTCCCCGACAAGGGGCACTGGCTGCACGTGGGCCCCACCGGCCCGCACGTCGTCGGCCGCACCGTCCGGCACCTGGCCCAGCTCCGCGGCTCGATGTGCTTCACCCTCGACTTCGACCCGCGCTGGGTGAAGCGGCTGATCGGCTCCGGCCGCACGGACCTCGCCGCCGAGTACCGCTCGTACCTGCTCGACCAGATCGAGCCCATCGTCAGCAGCCAGAACATCAAGGTGCTGTTCGTCACACCGCCCGTGCTGGAGGCGATCTGCGCCCACCCGGAGCTGTACGACCGGCTGTCCGCGTCGCTCGAAGGCATCCTGTGGGCGGGCACCAGCATCAGCCCCGAGTCGCTGCGCCAGATCGAGGAGACGTTCTTCCCGAACGCCAAGGTCGCGGCCATCTACGGCAACACCATCATGGGCATCGCGCCGCAGCGGCCGAGCGAGCCGGGCGACTCCCACCCCTGCGTGTTCCGGCCGTACTTCCCCCAGTCGGTCGTCGAGCTCGTGGACCCGGAGACCGGCGGCCCCGTGGCGTACGGAGAGCGCGGCCAGGTCCTGATGCACCAGCTCAGCACGGACATGTTCCTGCCGAACGTGCTGGAGCGCGACACCGCGATCCGGGTCCGGCCGGCGGCCGGGGACGACGTCGACGGCCTGGCCGACATCGCCCCGCTGAAGACCAAGGACGCCCCCGCCGTGATCGAAGGGGTCTACTGATGACCGCGGCCGTGCCCGTCGTCAATCCGGTCATCGGCGGCGCGGACGTCGACAGCCGCGACCGCGTGGAACTCGCCGCGCTCGACGGCTCGCCCCTCGCCTCCGTCGGACTGGCCCCGCGCCTGCTCGCGCAGGCCGCCCTCAACCGGCTCCGGTCGGCGCCGGCCGGCCCGCCGCCCGCCGCCGAGGTGTTCGCCGAGGCCGGCGAGCTGTTCGCCACCGCCGAACTCGACGGCGAGTCCCCCGAGGAGTACCGCCGCCGCGTCGTCCTGGCCACCGGCACCCCGGCGGGTGCGGTCACGCGCGCCATCCAGGGCATCCGGTCCCAGCTCGGCATGATCGAACGCATCAACCAGGCCGAGTACCCCGTGCCGTTCACGGCCCCCGGCTACCGCACGGTCTGGGTGCCGCGCGGCGCGCTCCTCGCCGCGATCGTGCCCAACAACCACCCGGAGCCCAACGTCACCTGGGTGCGCGCCCTCGCCATGGGCGCCCGTGTCCTGGTGCGTCCGGGCAGCAAGGACCCCTTCACCCCGCGCAGGCTGTTCGCCGCCCTGCTCGCCGCCGGCGTCCGCCCGGACACCCTGGCGTTCCTGCCCGGCGACCACGACATGGGCGAGCACCTGCTGTCCCAGGCGGACCTGGGACTGGTGTACGGCGGACCCGCGGCGGCGGCCCGGTTCGCCCAGCGCAGCGACGTCCTGGTGCGCGGGCCCGGCCGCAGCAAGGTCCTCGTCGGCGCGGGCGCCGAGGAGGACAAGGAACTGCTCGACGACCTCGTCCAGTGGATCGCCGACGACGGCGGAGTGCGCTGCAACAACATCTCGCTGGTCCTGACCAGCGGGCCCGTGAAGCCGCTCGCCGACGCGCTCGCCCAGCGCCTCGCCGACCTCCCCGTCCGTCCCGTCCTGGACGAGGAGGCCACCCTGCCCGCCGTCGGCCCCGAGACCGCCGAGGCCATGACCGGCTACCTCGCCGGACTGACGAAGCAGGCCACCGACCACAGCACCCACCGCTACGACGGGCCGCTGCCGGCCGACCCGGGGGACGGCACCAGGGTCATGCGCCCGCTGGTGGTCTCCGTCGACCGCCCCGACGACCCGCTGGCGGGCACCGAACTCGGCTTCCCCTTCGTCGTGGTCGCGCCGTGGCAGCCCTCCGACGGCGTCCGCCCGCTGCGCGAGTCC
>DASTDN010000272.1:0-4946 GCA_035710365.1 Streptomyces sp.
CAGCAACGACGTCCCGCACCCAGTTGAGCCGGGTCACCCTGATCGGTGAGCGACGACGCGCCGACCTCGTCCTTCCGTCCGACACGGCCATCGGGCAACTCCTCCCCGACATACTGCGGTTGCTGGACGACCGGGCCGCCACCCGGCCGACCACCCGCCAGCTCATCACCTCCGACGGCTCCGCTCTGCCGCACGACGCCACCCTGTCGTCCGCCGGGGTCCCCGACGGCGCCGTACTGCGTCTCGTACGGGCCCACGCCGCGCCGCCCGCGCCCGTCGTGCACGACGTCACCGACCAGGTCGCCGACGACCTCGACCTGCGGGCCTGGCGCTGGCGGCCCGGCGCGCGCCGCGCGAGCGCGGGCGTGGCCGTCGTCGTGTTCGCCGTGGCCGCGGCGCTGCTGGCGCGGCGCGAGTTCGCCCTGGAGCACGTCGCCGCCGGGCTCGGCGCCGTCACCGCCCTCTTCCTCGTCCTCGGCGCGCTCGTCGCGAAGATCGGGCGGGGCAACCGGGGCCTGGCCACCGCGCTGCTGCTCGCCGCCGGCGGACTCGGCCTGCTCACCGCCTGGACCGCCGCCGACGCCCACCACTGGTCCGGCACCGTCCGGCTGGCCTGCGTCGCCGCCTCCCTGGTGATCAGCCTCGTCCTGCTCGCCTACTTCTCGCCGCTCGGCCGCGGCGGAATCATCGGCGCGGGCACGATCGCCGCCGTCACCGCGGTGTGGGAACTCGTGGCCGCCATGCAGGACCGGCCGGACCGGCTCGGTGCCGTGATGGCCGTGTTCTCCGTGGTGCTGCTCGGCATGCTGCCGCGCTTCGCGCTGATGGCCTCCGGGCTCACCGGCCTCGACGACCGGCGCTCCTCCGGCACGTCGGTGAGCCGCCACGAGGTCGCCAACGCCCTCGCCGCCACCCACCGCGGGCTCGCCCTCGCCACGGTCGTCACCGCCGCCTCCGCCGCGAGCGCCGGCTGGCTGCTGACCACGGCCGCCGAACCGACCGCGTGGACGGTCGCCCTGGCCTCGCTCACCGCCGTGGTGCTGCTGTCCCGGGCACGGGCCTTCCCGCTGATCGCCGAGGTCGTGGCACTGTTCGGGGCGACGGCGCTGCTCGTCGTCCGGCTCGCGGTGCTGTGGCTCGACCACGCCGGAGGCCTCGGCGCGCTCGTCCTGCTGGGCGCGGCGGCCCTGCTGCCGCTGCTGGTCCTCGGCATCGAGCCGCCCGAGCACGTCCGGGTCCGGCTGCGGCGGTTCGCCGATCTGATCGAGTCCCTCGGCGTGATCGGGCTGTTCCCGCTCGCCGTGGGCGTGTTCGGCATCTACGGGCAGCTCCTCAACAAGTTCTGAGACTTCGACGACGAGACGCCGACGCGCCGTCGCCTCCGCGCGGGACGACGAAGCGGGCGTCGCAGGAGAGAAGGGCGACATGCCGAGCGGGGACAACTGGCAGGGCGACGTGCTGCGCGACCTGAGGGGCGGCGCGGCACCGCGGCGTGCCACGGGACCGGACGGACAGCAGCAGCCGCAGCAACAACCGCAGCAGGAGCCGCAGGCGGAGGCCCGGCAGCAGCAGGGCGCACCCGGACCGGACGTCCCGCAGCAGGGCACGCCGTACGGCCGGCCCCCGGCCCAGGCCCAGCCGCCGGAGCAGCCGCAGGCCTACGGCTACCCGCAGCAGGGCCAGCAGCCGCCCGCGCAGGGCCACGGCCACGGCCAGGGACAGGCGTACGGCTATCCGAGCGCCCAGCAGCCGTACCACCAGCACCCCCAGGCCCAGCCCCAGCCCTACCCGCAGCAGGCCCAGCCGCAGCCGCCCGCCCACGGCCACCCGGCCCAGGACCAGGGGCAGGGCCACGCCCCGCAGCCGTACCCCCCGCAGGCGCGGACCGTCCCCCAGCAGTACGCCGACACCCCACGCGCCCGCTCCTCCCGCACCACCCCCGGCTCCTCCCCGGTGCTCGACAAGCAGCTCGCCGCCGCCGGGCTGAAGCCGCGCCACGGCGAGTCCTTCGGCGCCCGCGCCCTGCGGGCCGTACGCCGCACCGTGTCCTCGTCCGCCGCGCGCGAGGTCGCCGAGACCACCGCCACCGCGGAGGCGCTCCAGCAGCCGGTCACCACCGGGCGGCAGATCGCCGTCACCTCCATCCGCGGCGGCTCGGGCAAGACCACCGTCGCCGCGCTGCTCGGCGCGACGTACGCCCACTACCGTCAGGACCCCGTGCTGCTCGTCGAGGCCGACCCGGCGCTCGGCTCACTGCCCATCCGGCTGGGTGCGGAAAGCCTGCGCTGGACCACCGGTGACCTCGCCGACGTCGTGGAACCGCAGATGACCCTGCTCGACGTCACCGGCTACCTGGTCCAGCTCCCCGACAACGCCTGGCTGCTGCCCGGCAGCCAGGGCCAGGTCGGCGCCATGCTCGACACCCGCAGCTACGAGCGCGTCATGGTGTCGCTGCGCCGCTACTTCGGCGTGACCGTCGTGGACTGCGAGACGCTGCCCGCCGAGGTCGCCCGCACCGCCCTGTCCGCCGCGCAGGCCCGCGTCCTCACCGTGCCCGCCACCCTGGAGGGCATCGCCAGCACGCACGCCGTGCTCCAGTGGATGCGCGGCCTGCCCCGCGACATCACCACCACGACCGTCGTCGTCCTCACCGAGACCGTGCCGCACCTCGGCCTCGACCTCGGCAGGGCGACGGAACGACTGAAGGCGACGGGCGCCGGCGTGCACGTCCTGCCCTACGACCGGCATCTCGCGGCCGGCGGCGTCCTCCGCACCGAGCTGCTCGCGCGGGCCACCCGGCAGGCGGCCACCCGGCTGGCCGCCGAGGTCTTCCAGCTCTCCCAGAAGCGTCGCTGAACCACCCCCGCGGGAAAGGAACTTGAAGGACTTCGAGGACAGGGCGAGACCATGAGCACCCGACTGATCCACCGGCCGGCCCGCACCACCCGGCCCCCGGCCGCACCCGAGCCGCGCACCATAGAGGCGCCGCCCAACCTGCCCGACGGCAAGGCCGGTTCCCTCGCGACCTCGCTGCTGCCCGTCGCCGGTGTCATGTCGTCCGTCGTGATGATGACCGTGATGCGCAACAGCCAGTTCGCCGCGCTGGGCGCGATCATCCTCGTCGTCACCGTCCTCGGCTCGCTGGTCATGGTGTTCTCGCAGCGCGGCAAGGCCCAGCGCACCCGCCGCACCCAGCGCGAGGCCTACCTCGCCTACCTGGAGGACCAGCGCGAGGAACTGTCCCGGCAGGAACGCGAACGCCGCGAGAGCGCCCAGGTGCTGAACCCGCCGCCGGACGCCCTGTACGACATCGTGCGCGACCCGGCCCGGCTGTGGGAGCGGCGCCGCCTCGACGCCGACTTCCTGCGCATCCGTGTCGGCACCGGCGAGATGCGCGTACGCGACCTGAAGATCGGCCAGCAGGGCGGCTCCGCCCTCACCCCGCCCGACGAGTTCATGCTCAACGAGGCCTCCGCCCTCGTGAACCGCTTCTCCACCGGCACCGAACTCCCCCTCACCGTCCCCCTCGACCGCGTCGGCAACGTCAGCCTCATCGGCCCCCGGGAGGACACCCTCCGCGTCGCCCGCGCCCTGCTCGTGCAGACCGCCGCCACCCACGCCCCCGACGACGTGGCCATGGCCCTGTCCGCGCCCGGCGACCGGATCACCGCGTGGGAATGGGCCAAGTGGCTGCCGCACCTGCTCGACCCCGAGCAGTTCGACGGGCCCGTCGCCGCCCGCCGCATCGCGCCCTCCCTGCCCCAGCTCGCCCGGCAGATCGGCGCCGAACTGCGCCGCCGCGCCTCCTACGCGGCCGAGGTGCGCCGCGGCCTGTCCGGCCGGGACGCCCTCGCCATGACGTCCCGGCTGCTCGTCGTCGCCGACGGGCACGGGGACGACGCCATGGACCTGCCCCGGCCCGACGACGCCGTCGGCCTGCGCGACATGGGCGTCACCGTCCTGCACCTGCTGGACGAACGCGTCCAGGAACCCGGCCACGTCGGCGTCCGCATCACCGTCGACGGCGAACGCATCGTCATCGAGGACCTGCGCGAGGCCGAACCGATCGGCGCGCACGGCACCGTCGACGACGTCGGCATCCCCTTCGCCGAAGGCCTCGCCCGCATGCTCGCCCCCATGCGGCTGTCCGCCGACTCCATGGGCGCCGACGCCCCCCTGACCGGGCCCGTCGATTTCGCCGACCTCCTCGGCATCGACGACGTCGCCCGCCTCGACCTGGCCCGCCTCTGGGCACCCCGCGGCGAACGGGCCTTCCTGCGCGTACCCATCGGCGTCAGCGACTCCCGCGAACCCGTGCTGCTCGACCTCAAGGAATCGTCCGAGCTGGGCATGGGCCCGCACGGCCTCTGCGTCGGCGCCACCGGCTCCGGCAAGTCCGAACTGCTGCGCACCCTCGTCCTCGCCCTCGTCGCCACCCACCCCCCGGAGGACCTCGCGCTCGTCCTCGTCGACTACAAAGGCGGCGCCACCTTCGCGCCCTTCTCCGACCTGCCGCACGTCGCCGGCGTCATCACCAACCTGGAGAACCAGGCCGGCCTCGTCGAACGCGTCCACGCCTCCCTCGCCGGCGAGGTCAAGCGCCGCCAGCAGGTCCTCAAGGACGCCGGCAACGTCGCCGACATCGGCCACTACGCCGCGCTGCGCGCCGAGAAGCGCCCCGACCTCGAACCCCTGCCCCACCTGTTCGTCGTCATCGACGAGTTCGGCGAACTCCTCACCGCCAAGCCCGACTTCATCGACCTGTTCCTGTCCATCGGCCGCATCGGCCGCTCCATCGGCGTGCACCTGCTGCTGTCCAGCCAGCGCATCGAGGGCGGCAAGCTCAAGGGCCTCGACACGTACCTGTCGTACCGGCTCGGCCTGCGCACCTTCTCCGCCGACGAGTCCCGCACCGTCCTCGACACCACCGACGCCTTCCACCTGCC
>DASTDN010000273.1:0-2355 GCA_035710365.1 Streptomyces sp.
GCCCTTGCGGACGATGTCCCAGAAGGTGTCGCCGGCCGACTGGTGCGTGACGAGCGCGACCGTCATACGGGGCGTGGTGGCCTTGCCCGCCGTGCTGTCGCCCGGGCCTTCCTCGGCCTTCTTGCCGCCGGAGTCGCTGGAGCAGCCGGCGAGGGTCAGCGCCGCGGCCGCGGCCAGGGCCAGGGCGGGGACGATTCTGCGGGAGCGGGCGGGGGAAGAGCGGTCCATCTGTCCTGCACCTCACTGAGCGACGGGGGGAGACGGCGGAAGGAGCGGACCACGAGGACCGCCGGGCCCGTGGGCTCGGTGTCCCGGGTCGTGCGTCCCGGATCGATCGGGCTTGCCGTCCGACACGGCTGTTGCGCTGCGACGCGATCCAAGTCCCTGACACGCCCGCTGTCAATACTTTGTCAAGACATCATTTCACCAACAGGTCCGAATGTCAGTACAAACTATTGACAGCGGGCCCCGCCGGGACCTACACCTGAGAAGCGGCAGGCCCCCGCCCCAGGTCCCCGTCACGGGCCCCGCAGTCAGAGGAGCGTCGCGCATGGCCGAGTCAAGCCAGCCCTTCGACCTGATCACCATGGGCCGTATCGGCGTCGATCTCTACCCTCTGCAGACGGGCGTCCCCCTGTCCAGGGTTGAGACGTTCGGGAAATTCCTCGGCGGTTCCGCCTCCAACGTCGCGGTGGCCGCCGCCCGGCTCGGCCGGTCCTGCGCGGTGATCACCCGCACCGGCGACGACCCGTTCGGCACGTATCTGCGCGAGGCGCTGGCCGAGTTCGGGGTCGACGGCCGCTGGGTCACCCCGGTCGCCGCGTACCCGACGCCCGTCACGTTCTGCGAGATCTTCCCGCCGGACGACTTCCCGCTCTACTTCTACCGCCGCCCCAAGGCCCCCGACCTGGAGATCCACCCCGAGGAGCTGGACCTGGACGCGATCCGCGCGGCCCGTGTCTTCTGGGTGACCGGCACCGGACTGAGCGAGGAGCCGAGCCGCACCGCCACCCTGGCGGCGCTCGCGGCCCGCGCCAAGGCGGGCACCACCGTGTTCGACCTGGACTGGCGCCCGATGTTCTGGTCCGACCCGGACGCGGCCCGCCCGCACTACGCCGAGGCCCTGCGGCACGCCACGGTCGCCGTCGGCAACGTCGACGAGTGCGAGATCGCCACCGGCGTGCGGGAACCGGACGCCTGCGCCGAGGCGCTGCTCGCGGCGGGCGTGGAACTCGCCGTCGTCAAGCAGGGCCCGAAGGGTGTGCTGGCCGTGCACCGCGACGGTTCGCGGGCCGAGGTGCCGCCGGTGCCCGTGGAGGTCGTCAACGGCCTCGGCGCGGGCGACGCGTTCGGCGGCTCGCTCTGCCACGGGCTGCTGGCGGGCTGGGACCTGGAACGGATCATGCGGCACGCGAACGCCGCGGGCGCCCTCGTCGCCTCCCGGCTGGCCTGCTCCTCCGCGATGCCGACCGCGTCCGAGGTGGCCGCGCTCCTCGGAGGTGCGTGAGCGTGCCCGCGGCCGACCGCACCCCCGGCGAACGGAGCCCGTCGTGACCCTCAGCATCGCCGACCTCACGACGGTCCGGGCCCGCCGCCCGGAGGCCGTCGCCGAGGCCGCCGCCCGCCGCGCCCGCCGCCCCCTGCTCGGCGACAGCGGCCGGCTGATGATCGTCGCGGCGGACCATCCGGCGCGCGGCGCGCTCGGTGTCGGCGGGCGCGCCCTGGCCATGGCCGACCGGGCCGACCTGCTGGAACGGCTGTGCGTGGCGCTGTCCCGGCCCGGCGTCGACGGGGTCCTCGCCACCGCCGACGTCCTGGAGGACCTGCTGCTGCTGGGGGTGCTGGAGAACAAGGTCGTGCTGGGGTCGATGAACCGAGGGGGCCTCGCGGGCGCCTCGTTCGAGATGGACGACCGCTTCACCGGCTACCGCGCCGAGGACCTCGCCCGGTTCCGCCTGGACGCGGGCAAACTGCTGCTGCGTATCGACTACGACGACCCCGGTTCGCTGGCCACGATGGAGTCGGCGGCCCGCGCGGTCGACGAGATGGCCGCGCGCCGCCTGCCGGTGTTCGTGGAGCCGTTCCTGTCGCGCCGCGTGAACGGCCGGGTCCGCAACGACCTGTCCGCCGAGGCCGTGACCCGTTCGGTGGCGATCGCCTCGGGCCTGGGCGGCACGTCCGCGTACACCTGGCTGAAGCTGCCGGTGACGGACGACCCGGGCGACATGGCGGAGGTCCTGCGGGCGTCCACGCTGCCCGCGGTCCTGCTCGGCGGGGAGGTCGGCGGCGACCAGGACGCCACGTACGAGAAGTGGCGCACGGCGCTGCGGCTGCCCGGTGTGCAGGGCCTGATGG
>DASTDN010000274.1:0-2587 GCA_035710365.1 Streptomyces sp.
CGCGCTGGGCGGGGTGCCGCGCGACTTCCGGTTCGCGCTGGCGTTCCTCGCGCTGCTGCAGGTGACGGCGGCGATCCTGAACTTCCTGCCGGTGCCGGGCCTGGACGGCTACGGCGTGCTGGAGCCGTGGCTGTCGTACGAGGTCAAGCGGCAGGTGGAGCCGTTCGCGCCGTTCGGCCTGCTGCTGGTGTTCGCGCTGCTGTGGGTGCCGTCGGTGAACGCCGTGTTCTTCGACGCGGTCGACGCGGTCCTGCGCGGGCTCGGCGTGGGTGACGTCGACACGTACTGCGGCTACGACCTGTACCGCTTCTGGCGCGGCTCGGACGGGTACTGCTCGGCCGCCCCGTGACGGAAGACGGCCCGCCGGGGCCAACCCGCGGCCGGGGCCGCCCGGTGACGGGGCGGGCGGGGACGGGGCAGGCCGGTGCCAGCGGCCGCCCTGAGGGAGGGCCGCCCCATGTGCGGGGTCAGCCGGCCGCGGGACGGTCCGCCGCGCCGGAGGCGCCCGCGGTGCCCGCCGCCCTCCCGGCCCGGCCACGCTTGACGTAGTACCAGGTCATGTTGGACGACAGGCCCGCGATCAGTACCCAGACGATCCCGAACCAGGCCCCCTTCGCGAAGGAGAGCACGGCCGCGGCCACGGCGAGGACGCAGACGGCGAGGCTGTAGAGGGCGAGACGGGGCATGACGGTCGGCTCCTGTCGGGGGACACTGCTGGCCCGGCCGCCGGCCACGTCACGGGCGCCGCCGCCGGCACGGCTGTGCGCACCAGTGTCCCCCATGGCCTCACACGTCCGTGAGGCGGAGCCCGGCGTGTGCCTTGTAGCGGCGGTTGACGGAGATCAGGTTGGCGACCAGCGACTCGACCTGGTGGGCGTTGCGCAGCCGCCCGGCGAAGATGCCGCGCATGCCGGGGATGCGGCCGGCCAGCGCCTGCACGATCTCCACGTCGGCGCGCTCCTCGCCCAGCACCATCACGTCCGTGTCGATCTCCTCGGTCTCGGGGTCCTGGAGGAGGACGGCCGACAGGTGGTGGAAGGCGGCGGTCACGCGGGAGTCGGGGAGCAGCGCGGCGGCCTGCTGGGCGGCACTGCCCTCCTCCGGCACGAGCGCGTAGGCGCCCTTCTTGTCGAAGCCGAGCGGGTTGACGCAGTCCACGACGAGCTTGCCGGCGAGTTCCGCGCGCAGCGACCCGAGTGTCGCGCCGTGTCCCTCCCAGGGCACCGCGACGATCACGATGTCGCTGCGGCGGGCGGTCTCGGCGTTGTCGGCGCCCTCGACGCCGTAACCGAGTTCGCCGGCGGCGGCCTGCGCGCGGTCGGCGGCGCGCGAGCCGATGATCACCTTCTGTCCGGCCCTGGCGAGGCGGTACGCGAGGCCCTTGCCCTGCGGGCCGGTGCCGCCGAGCACGCCGACGACGAGGCCGGAGACGTCGGGCAGGTCCCAGGGGTCCTTGGCCGGGGCCTTGGCGGGCGTCCCGGTGGGGGTCTGTGCACTGTCGGTAGAGGTCATGGGCCGACTTTACGTGCGGGCCGGCGGCGTCCTCCCGGGGTGCGGCCGGTCCGTCGGCGGCGCGCTCCGGGCGGTTCGGGCCGCCCGCCCTGTCCGTACCGGAACCGGCGTCCGGGGTGTCCCGGTGTGTCCTCGTGCGGCAGGATGCGCCCCATGGATGCCGTACGGGTCGCATTGCTGCGGGAAGTGCTCGCCGGGACGGGGTGGCTGGGGGCCACGCGGCGGTTCGCCGGGGTGCTGCGCGGGTCGGTCGTGTCGCACGGCGGGGGTCTGCTGCTGGTGGGCACGGCGGAGTACGAGCCGTGGCACCTCGCGGCGCACCTGGCGGACGAGGCCGCGTGGTCGGGTACGCCGGAGCTGGCGCCGACGCTGGTCCGGCACGGCGCGCGGCCCTCGGACCCGGCGCACCTGGCGGTGGGCCCGGGCCGGCTGGCGGCGGCGCGTCGGGGCGAGACGGTGTTCGTGGTGGCCCCGGACGAGCCGGGCGCGGCGCTGCTGGAGCGGGTGTCGGACGCGCGGCGGGCGGGGGCGCGGGTACTGGCGCTGCGGGGCGGCGCCGGGGAGGGCGAGCTGGTGGCCATGGCGCACGAGGTGCTGGCCGTGCCCGGGGACGGCGAGCTGGACCTGGACACGGTGCAGCACCTGGTGAGCGCGGCGGCCGGGGAGAACGCGCTGCCGCCGCCGCGGGGGCGGCGCCGCTTCCGTGACCGCCTGTCGGAGCTGGCGGAACGGATCACGGCCCCGCCGCCGGCGCGGTGGTGAGGGGCGGGCGTCTCGGCTCCGGTGACCGGCGCTCAGCCCTGCGCGGTGTCCTTGCCCGGTCCGTCGTGCCAGTTGGGGTCCGTCTCCCACTCCATGTTGCGCTCGCGGGCGGTCTCCATGGCGTGCTCGGCTTCCCGGCGTGAGGTGTACGGGCCGAAGCGGTCCTTGGCGGGGCACTCGGGCCCCTCCTCGACCTTCTGGTGCTTCAGGCAGTAGTACCACTCGCCGGGCTTGCCGGTCGGCTTGCGTCTGAAGAGAGGGACCATGCCCCCATCCTGCCCGCCCGTAGACTCGACCGCATGTCTGGCCAGTC
>DASTDN010000275.1:0-4693 GCA_035710365.1 Streptomyces sp.
GCGGGCGGAACGCAGCGCGGCGATGGTCTCCGGCAGCAGGACCAGCAGAGCGATGACGACTCCGACGACGGCGTGCCGGAGTCCTGCCGCGGCGACGGCGGACTCGATGGCCGGCGACACCCCCTTGGCCAGTCCGACCACGCCGACCAGCGCGAGGCCGAGCAGTCCGAGGCTGATCACAGCGGTGCGCCGGTCGGGAGCCTGGGCGTGGTCGTCACCGTCGGCGACGCCCCCCTGGCGGGTCACGGGGACGAAGTAGTCGCGGTGCCGTACGGTCTGCGTCGCGACGAAGAGACCGTACAGGACCAGCGAGGACAGCGCGGCGAACGTCAACTGGAAGCCGGAGAACTGCGGGCCCGGCTCGCTCGTCGTGAACGTCGGCAGCACAAGGCTGAGCGTGGCCAGTGTGGCGACCGTGGCCAGCGCCGCACCGGCTCCCTCGGAGTTGAACACGGCGGTGCCGTGCCGCAACGACGCGGACAGCAGGGACAGGCCGACGACGCCGTTGCAGGTGATCATCACGGCGGCGAAGACCGTGTCCCTGGCCAAGGTCGCGGACTTGGCGCCGCCGTCGGCCATGAGGGTGACGATCAGGGCCACTTCGATGATGGTGACGGCGATGGCGAGGACGAGTGAGCCGAAGGGCTCACCGACCCGGTGGGCGACGACCTCGGCATGGTGCACGGCCGCCAGCACTGCTCCGGCGAGGATC
The DNA here is from genome assembly GCA_035710365.1 of Streptomyces sp. Classification (GTDB taxonomy): domain Bacteria; phylum Actinomycetota; class Actinomycetes; order Streptomycetales; family Streptomycetaceae; genus Streptomyces. Next base: position 713 of record DASTDN010000275.1, read on the forward strand.
ACCGTGACCAGTCCGACGGCGAAGCCGGGCAGGTCTCGTCCCCAGGTGAGGGCCAGCAGGACGACGGCCAGCGCGGGCGTGAATGCCGTCCACCGAGTCGCGAGCGCCCGGAGCCGAGTGACCATGCGGCGATGGTCGCAGAGGCGGGTGGGGCTCGCATTCCGGCACCGCTGCCTCCGCCGGGAGGGCCCATGGACGGAGGTGCCTCGCCGAGGGCTCCTCGCCGGGAAGGTGGACAGCCGGCTCACCGGCGAGCCGGCCGTCCCCCGGTGATGCGGTCCGGGCACCGGTCCGGCCCCGCGCCGTCAGGTGCCGATGCTGCCCTTCGCCGCGCCCTCGCTTTCACTTCCGCCCCCGTTCTCGTGCTTCCCCTCCCCGTGGCTCTCGGCGGCCGCCTGCTTCCTGGAGGCCCGCAGGCTGGTGATCGTGGTGACGACCAGCACCGAGCAGATCACCCCGAGGGAGACCGGAATGCTGATCTCCGGCACATGGACCCCGGACTCGTGCAGCGCGTGCAGTACGAGCTTCACGCCGATGAAGCCGAGGATGACCGACAGGCCGTAGCTGAGGTGCACCAGCCTCTTCAGCAGGCCGCCTATGAGGAAGTACAACTGCCGCAGACCCATGAGCGCGAAGGCGTTGGCGGTGAACACGATGTACGGGTCCTGCGTCAGACCGAAGATCGCCGGTATCGAGTCGAGCGCGAACAGCACGTCCGTGGTGCCGATGGCGAGCATGACGACCAGCATGGGCGTCATGACGCGCTTGCCGTTCTCCCGGATCCACAGCCGGGTGCCGTGGTACCGGTCGGCCACACCGAAGCGGCGTTCGGCGGCCTTGAGCAGCTTGTTCTCCTCGAACTCCTCGTCGCCCCCGTCGGCCCGTGCCTCCTGGATGAGCTTCCAGGCCGTCCAGATAAGGAACGCGCCGAAGAGGTAGAAGACCCAGGAGAAGCTGCCGAGGATGGCGGCGCCCGCGGCGATGAAGACGGCTCTCAGGACGAGGGCTATGAGCACCCCGATGAGGAGCACCCGCTGCTGGTAGCGCGACGGCACGGCGAACTTCGCCATGATCAGGACGAACACGAAGAGGTTGTCGACGCTTAGGGACTTCTCGGTGATGTAGCCGGCGGCGAACTCACCGGCCGGCTGCCCGCCGCCGAAGGCGAGCAGTCCCAGCCCGAAGAGGGCGGCGAGGACGACCCAGACGACCGTCCAGATGCCGGCTTCCTTGATCGACACGTCGTGCGGCTTGCGGCCGATGAAGAAGTCGACCGCGATGAGGGCGGCGAGGCCCACGGCGGTGAGGACCCACAGGGTCGTCGAAACATGCACTGCGCCTCCGGCAGTTGTCACGGCAAATGTCAGCGTCGTAGCTGCCGGAGGTCTCTTCCACCCAGGTGGGCCGGACTGGTGACACGCCCGGAACCCGTGGGCCGACGCCCCGGGATCCGGTCGGATCCGTCTTGACGGGCACGCCGCAGCAGACAGGGAGTACTCCCCTCCGTACGGAAAACAGTACCCCAATACCCAAGGGAAGGTAAAGAGTGAGGTAAAGGAGAACCCAAGTCCCCTGGTGAGAAGCGCTTTACTTGTACTTGACGAAGCCTGAGGAGGTCACCGCTGCCACTCGCGGCGGGCCGTCGCCACCTGGCCGAGCACATGGTGCAGCACCTGGCTGCCGGGCGGCACCATGGCGGGCTCGAAGGTCCAGGCGTGCCCGACCCAGGGGTCGGCCAGGTGGTCGTCGGGCACGGGAGTCAGTCGCAGCAGCGAACGCCACAGCGGGTCGAGCAAAGGCCCGTAGCCGGCGGACTCCTCCCGGTCGGCCACCATCATCAGATGCACACCGACGGCCGGTCCCTCGTCGGCGAGGTAGCGGAGCTGGTTCACGGCCCGGTCGTCGAAACCGTGCGGGAAGTCGTTGACGACGAGGAGCTGCTGGGCCAGGTCCAGGTCGGGCGGGAGCGAGTCGGACGCGCCGCCCCGCACCGCCATCTGCACCAGGTCGACGCGCTGTGTCAGCCGTCCGAGGACGTCCGCGACACCCGCGGCGCCCAGGGCGGGCGGGCCCGCCAGTACGCCGCTCTGCAGCAGCGGCGCCAGGTGCTGCGCACCCGAACCGGCCGGGTCGATCACGTGTACCGAGAACTCGCCCGGGGTGTGGACGGCGAGCATCCGGGCCGCGTGCGCCACCGCGGACTCCAGTGCCAGCCGGTGCAGCTCGTGCGAGTCGGCGGAGCCGCCGTCCGGTGAACCGGTGCGGCCGCTGTCCAGCCACAGCCCCCGCTCCAGCGGCAGCCTGACCAGCATGGGGATGCGTACGTGGGCAGCCTCGGGGACATGCAGGTCACCGAGGCGCAGGGCCATCGGCATCTCCATCGGCACGCGGTAGCCGTGCCAGACGGGGTTGTCCCAGCGGGCGAACGCCGGCGGCAGTGCGGGCTCGACGACCTCGGCCTCGGCGGTGAGCTGGGCGAGGTCCCGGTCGAGGGCCTCGCGGGCCCGCGTGACGAGCTGGACGTGCCGGGCGCGGGCCGCTTCGCGCGCGGCGTCGGCCTGTCCGCCGAGCCGGCTGCGCGGGTCGGACAGCACCTGGTCGAGCTCCTTCTCCATGCGGGAGTCGGCGAAGTCGACGGCGCTGCGGTACGCGGCGGTCGTACGGGCCAGGTCCTCGAACATGCCCCACACCTGGTTGTAGAGCCGCTCGTCCATGGACCAGCCGGTGGCGTCGCCCGCGACGGGACGCGCCGGCCGGCCGGGCTCGGCCGGGGGTGCGGTCGGCGGGGGCGGAGGCGGGGCGGAGGTCTGGCGGCCGGGGTGAACGTAGTTGACCGGGCCCACGGTGCCCGGCACCTGCGGTTCGGCGGCGCCCGAAGCATCTCCCGCTCCCGGGTGTCCCGGCTGCGGGCCGGGCGCGCCCGGCCCGCTGTACGGCGAGGCCGGCGGGACGGGGGCACCCTGGGTGGCCCAGCCGCCCTGGCCCGGGCCGGGTGCCTGGCCCGCCGTCTGCCGTGAAGGGTCCGCGTCCGCCGTGCGCGGCGGGGGCGGCGTGATGGAGCGGGCCAGCCCGCTGGCCACCGCCTCGTTGATGCCGGCGGAGAGCCGGTGGGCCTCGGCCATGCCCTGGTCGGTGAGGAGTTCGGCGAGTCCGCCCGCGTAACCCTGGCCGACGGCCCGCACCTTCCAGGCGTCCAGCCGCCGGTACAGCTCCAGGGCGACGACGGCGGTCTCGGCGTCGAGGCCGGTGACGGTGTAGCTGGCGACTTCGGCGCCGTCGAGACCGGTGACGGCCACGAAGGGGGCGGCCACGGCACCGAAGCGGACCGGGCCTCCCCCGTCGGGGGCGGGCAGGGCGAGCAGCACGTTGACCCGGTGCACGGTGTCCGGCACGGCGTCCAGGTCGACCGCGAGGCGGTGGTCGGCTGCCGCCTGCCGGGACACCTCGAGTCCCGGCAGGGTGGGTGTGCCCGGGTGGGCCACCCACTCGGCTCCGTCGACCCGGCCGTTCTCGTCGCTGAGCGTGGCCGCGGCCACGACCGGTGTGCCGGCCGAGACCCGGATCTCAAGACGGGTCTCGGAGAGCGGGTGGTTCTGCCCCCGCACCAGCTCGGCCGTCATCGCCTGTCCCCCTGTGCTGTTCGTGTCGTGTCGTGTGCTGCTCGCCGGCCCGCTGGCCGGGCCGCTGTCAGAGCAGCGGCAGGATGGACGGCATCAGGTCCTGGAAGGTGCGGCCGTTGGCGGGACTGCCGAGGGCCGTCATCGTCCAGCCCGGGCCGGAGCGGTGCACCTTCGCCATGATCTGCGCCGTGTAGGCGCCACCGCCGGCGAGCGTGTAGCGGGCCAGTTCCTGGCCGTTGGTCTCGTCGACCAGGCGGCAGAACGCGTTCTGCACTTCCTGGAAGGTCTGGCCCGTGAACGAGTTCACGGTGAAGACGATCTGGTCGATGTGGACCGGGATGCGCTGCAGGTCGACGAGGAT
>DASTDN010000276.1:0-18089 GCA_035710365.1 Streptomyces sp.
CTCGGTGTCCTGGGCGGCCTCGGTCAGGCGCTGGGCCCAGGTGCGCAGGGAGGTGCCCACGGGGGCCAGTTCCGGGGTCCGGCCGGCGGCGACCTCGGCCCAGGCCTGGGCCAGGTCGGGCATCAGGATCCGCCAGGAGACGCCGTCGACGACCAGGTGGTGGACGACGAGCAGCAGGCGGCCGGCGGTGGCGGGGCCGGCGTCGAACCAGACGGCCTGCACCATCGCGCCGGTCTCGGGGTCGAGCCGGTCCCAGGCGGCCTGGACGTGCTCGCCGATGAGGGCGTTGGTGGCGTCCTTGTCGAGTCCGGTGATGTCGACCCGCCGGACGCAGTCGGCGGCGCGCAGCTCGCCGCGCGGCGGGATGTCGAGGTTCCAGATCAGCCCGCCGGTGCGGCGCAGCTTCATCCGCAGCGCGTCGTGGTGGTCGAGGACGGCCTGCAGGGCGGCTTCCAGACGCGTCAGGCCGAGTTCGGCGGGGACGACGACCATCATGGTCTGGTTGAAGCGCTGGACGGGGCCGCCGCGTTCGCGCATCCAGTGGATGATCGGGAGCAGCGGCACCGGGCCGACGCCGTCGGTGTCCCCGCGGTCGTCCCGGCCCTTGTCGGTGGTGGCGGCGGCTGCCGCCGCGAGGCGGGCGACGGTCTTGTGCTCGAAGACGTCCCGTGCGGTGAACTCGATGCCGGCCGCCCGGGCCCGGCTGACCAGCTTGATGGAGACGATGCTGTCGCCGCCGAGGTCGAAGAAGCTGTCGTCGACGCCGACCTCGGACAGGCCGAGCACCTCGGCGAACAGTCCGCACAGGGTCTTCTCGGTCTCGCTGCCGGGTGCCCGGCTGCCCTGGGAGGCGCTGAACTCGGGGGCGGGCAGGGCCTTGCGGTCGAGCTTGCCGTGGGGGGTGAGCGGCAGCGCGTCGAGCACGACGAACGCGGCGGGCATCATGTAGTCGGGCAGGCTGGTGGACACCAGCTCGCGCAGCCCCGCGGGGTCGATCTCGGCGCCGGCGGCGGCGACGAGGTAGGCGACGAGCTGCTTGCGGTGCTCGTCGTCCTGGCGTGCGTGGACGACCACCTCGGCGACGGCGGGGTCCTTGGCGAGGACGGTCTCGATCTCGCCGAGTTCGATGCGGAAGCCGCGGACCTTGACCTGCTCGTCGGCGCGGCCGACGAACTCCAGGGTGCCGTCGGTGGTCCAGCGGACCACGTCGCCGGTGCGGTACATCCGCGATCCGGCGGGGCCGAAGGGGTTGGCGACGAACCGTTCGGCGCTGAGCGCGGACCGGTCGAGGTAGCCGCGGGCCAGTCCGTCGCCGGTGACGTAGAGCTCGCCGGCGACGCCGACGGGCACGGGGCGCAGCCAGCCGTCCAGGACGAAGGCGCGGGTGTTGACCACGGGGGTGCCGATGGGGACCGCGCCGCCGGGGGTGAGGGGTGCGCTCATGGTGACGGCGACGGTCGCCTCGGTGGGGCCGTAGGCATTGACCATGCGGCGGCCGGGGGCCCAGCGGGCCACCAGCTCGGGCGAGCAGGCGTCGCCGCCGACGACGAGGCCGCGCAGGTCGGTCAGCGTGGCGGCGGCCTCGCCGGGGACGCTGGCGAGGGCGGCCGGCGGGATGAGGGAGTGGGTCACGCGCTGGGTGCGCAGGACGTCCAGCAGGCTGTCGCCGACGAGGGGTCCGGCGGGCGGCACGACGAGGGCGGCGCCGGCGGCGACCGCCATCGACATCTCCAGGACGGAGGCGTCGAAGCTGGGTGAGGAGAACAGCAGCACCCGGGAGGCGGCGTCCACGCCGAAGCGCTCCACGCAGGAGGCGGCGAAGGCGGCCAGGCCGCGGTGGGAGACCACCACGCCCTTGGGGCGGCCGGTGGAGCCGGAGGTGTAGATGACGTAGGCGGGGTGGTCCGCGCGCAGCGGGGCGGTGCGGTGCGCGTCGCCGGCCGGGGCGGTGCCCGCGGTGCCGGGGTCGGTGTCGGCCCGCAGCCAGCGGGCCCCGCCGCCGGTGCCCGCGAACCGCTCGGTGATCGGTCCGGTGGACAGCACCAGGGCCGGGGAGGCGTCGTCGAGGATGAACTGCACGCGCTCGACGGGGTAGTCGGGGTCGACCGGGAGGTAGGCGCCGCCTGCCTTGAGGACGGCGAGCTGGGCGACGACCATCTCGACGGAGCGGGGCAGCACCAGGGCGACCACGCGCTCGGGTCCCACTCCGGCGTCGACGAGGACCCGGGCGAGCCGCTCGGCGCGCTCGTCGACCTGGCCGTAGGAGAGGGTCTCCGCCCCGTGCACCAGGGCCACCGCGTCGCGGTCGCGTTCCACGGCGGCGGTGAACATCTGCGGGAACGTCACGGGCGTGACGTCGGCGCGTGCGGTGTCGTTCCACTCCGTCAGGACGCGGCGGCGTTCGGGCGCCGAGAGGACGTCGACGGCGCGTACCGGCAGCTCCGGGTCGGCGGCCACGGCCTCCAGGAAGCGCACCAGGCGCTCGCCCATCGCTTCGACGGTCGCGCGGTTGAAGAGGTCGAGGCGGAATTCCACGAGGCCCTCGATGCCGCGCAGTTCGCCGTCGCGGCCGACGCTCTCGTTGAAGCTGAGGGAGAGGTCGAACTGGGTGGACTTGATGGGGACCTGGCGCACGGTGCAGTCCAGGCCGCTGAGGCCCATGCTGCTCTCCGGCGTGTTCTGCAGGGCCAGCGAGACCTGGAAGAGGGGGTGGCGGGCGAGGGAGCGCTCGGGGTTGAGGACCTCGACCAGCCGCTCGAACGGCACGTCCTGGTTGGCGTAGGCGGCCAGGTCCGACTCGCGCACCCGGCCCAGCAGGTCGGTGAAGGTGGGGTCGCCGGACAGGTCGGTGCGCAGCACCAGCGTGTTGATGAAGAAGCCGACGACGCGGTCCAGGGTGTCGTCGGTGCGGCCGGCGATGGGGCTGCCCAGGACGACGTCGTCGGTGGAGCCCAGCACCGACAGCAGCGAGGCGAGGCCCGCCTGGAGCACCATGAACAGGGTGGTGCCGGTCCTGCGGGCGAGGGCGGCCAGGTCGCGGTGCAGGTCGGGCGGCAGGTGCACGAGGACCGAGTCGGCGTCGTACTCGGCCTTGGCGGGCCGGGGCCGGTCGGTGGGCAGGCGCAGCTCGTCCGGGAGGCCGGCCAGGGTGTCCTTCCAGAAGGCGAGCTGCTGGTGGATCAGGCTGTCCGGGTCGTCCTCGGAGCCGAGGATCTCGTAGTTCCACATCGTGTAGTCGGCGTACTGGACCGGCAGGGGCTGCCAGTCGGGCGCCTCGCCGGCGGCCCGGCTGGTGTAGGCGCGGGCCAGGTCGGCGGAGAACGGGTCGAGGGACCAGCCGTCGCCGGCGATGTGGTGCAGCACGGTCAGCAGGACGTGGGTGTGCGGGTCGGTCTCGAACAGGGTGGCGCGCAGCGGGGTCTCGGTGGCCAGGTCGAAGCTCTGGAGGGAGGCCGCGGTGATGGCGGTGTCGAGGTGTTCGGGGGTGGTGCGGACGAGGGCCAGTTCGCTGCCGCGGTCGGCGGGGAGGATCTCCTGGCGCGGCTCGCCGTCGGTGTCCGGGAAGATCGTGCGCAGGCTCTCGTGCCGGGAGACGACGTCGCGCAGGGCGGCGCGCATGGCGTCGATGTCGAGCGGGCCGTTGATCTGGACGGCGAGGACGATGTTGTGGGCGGTGCTGGTCTGCTCGAAGCGGTTCATGAACCACAGGCGGCGCTGGGCGTAGGAGAGGGGGATCTCCTTCGGGCGCTGCGCGGGGCGCAGGGCGGTGCGGGCTCCGGCGGCACCGCCGATGCGGCCGACGAGTTCGGCGACGGTGGGCGCCTCCCACAGTTCACGCAGCGGCAGTTCGACCTCGAAGACGGCGCGGATGCGGCTGACGACGCGGGTGGCGTGCAGGGAGTGGCCGCCCAGTTCGAAGAAGTCGTCGTGGATGCCGACGGACGGCAGGTTGAGCATTTCCGCGAACAGGTTGCACAGGATTTCCTCCTGCGGGGTGCGCGGGCCCTGCCGGGTGACGAGCGCGGTGAAGTCGGGGGCGGGCAGCGCCTTGCGGTCGACCTTGCCGTTGGGGGTCAGCGGGAGGGCGTCCAGGGGCATGAGGGCGGCCGGGACCATGTAGTCGGGCAGCCGGGTGGAGGCGTGGGCGCGCAGGACGTCCGCGGCCGGGACGGTCCGGCCGGAGCGGGCGACCAGGTAGGCGACGAGGCGGGTCTCCCCCGCTTCGTCGGGGCGTGCGGCCACGGTGGCCTGGGCGATGTCGTCGTGTTCGGTCAGTACGGCCTCGATCTCGCCGAGTTCGACGCGGAAGCCGCGGATCTTGACCTGGTCGTCGACCCGGCCGACGAACTCCAGCTGGCCGTCGTCGGCCCAGCGCGCCACGTCACCGGTGCGGTACATGCGGGAGCCGGCCGGGCCGAAGGGGTCGGCCACGAAGCGTTCGGCGGTCAGGCCCGGGCGGTTGGCGTAGCCGCGGGCGACGCCGTCGCCGGCGAGGTACAGGTCACCGGCGACGCCGGCCGGGGTGGGGCCGAGGGAGGAGTCGAGGACGTACACCCGGGTGTTGGCGACGGGGCGGCCGATCGCGGGCAGTCCGGGGCGGTCGCCGAGGCGGGCCGCGGTGGACCAGACGGTGGTCTCGGTGGGGCCGTAGACGTTGGTGACCTCGTCGGCGAGGTCGCACAGCCGCGTGGCGAGGCCGGCCGGGACGGGTTCGCCGCCGACGAGGACCCGCAGGCCGGTGAGGGCCTTGGGGTGCTCGGCGACCAGGGCCTGCCACAGGGTGGGGGTGGCCTGCATGAGGGTGGCGCCGTTGCGGGTGATCAGGGAGGCGAGCGCGGGCGGGTCGAGCACCTCGTCGCGGGAGGCGACGACGACGGTGGCGCCCGCGGACAGCGGCACGAACAGTTCGAGTGCGGCGATGTCGAACGCGACGGTGGTGACCGCGACCAGCTTGTCGGCGGGGCCGACGCCGAACCGGGTGCGCATGTCGGCGACCAGGTTGGTGAGGTTGTGGCGGGAGACGACGACGCCCTTGGGCCGGCCGGTGGAGCCGGAGGTGTAGATGGCGTAGGCGGGGTTGGCCGGGCGGGCCGCCGCGGTGCGGTCGGTGCCGGCCGGGGCGGTGGCGGGCAGCCCCGTGAGGGCGGAGGCGACGGCGGGGTCGTCGAGCACGACGCGGTGGAGCGGGCCGGCCTCGGGCAGCGAGGTCACGGAGGAGTCGGTGACGAGTGCGCTCGGCCGTGCGTCGTCGAGGATGTAGGCGATGCGGTCGGCCGGGTACTCCGGGTCGAGCGGGACGTAGGCGCCGCCCGTCCGGTGGACGGCGAGCAGCGCGGTCACCAGGGCCGCGCCGCGGGGCAGGGCGACGGCGACCCAGGACTCGGGGCCGACGCCGAGGCCGGTGAGGTGGTGGGCCAGGCGGTTGGCGCGCTCGTCGAGTTCCCGGTAGGAGATCTCGCCGTCGGCGTCGACGAGGGCGGTGGCGTCCGGGGTGCGGGCCGCGTGCTGGGCGACGAGGTCGGCGGGGAAGTCGCCGGTGGGCGCCGCCGTGTCGTTCCACTCGGTCAGCAGCCGGTGGCGTTCGGCCCCGGGCAGCGCCTGGACGCGGCCGACGGGGGTCTCGGGGTCGGCGCCGATCTGCAGGAGGATGCCGACGAAGGCGTCCAGGATGCCCTGGGCGCGGTCGCGGTCGAACAGGTCGGGCCGGTAGCCGAGCCGGATCCTCATGCGCCGGCCGGGCGCCGGGAACAGGCTGAGCGGGTAGTGGGTCGCGTCCTGGCCCACGGCGCCGGTGATCCGGATGCCGTCGGCCAGTTCGCCGAGGCCGTCGGCCTCCACGGGGTAGTTCTCGAACACGACGAGGGTGTCGAAGAGTTCACCGACGGCGGAGGACTGCGCCTGGACCTCGGCGAGCGTGAGGTGGTGGTGGTCGAGGAGGGCCACCTGGCGGCGCTGCTGGGCGTCGAGGAGCTCGGTGAAGGTGTCGGCCGGGCGGGCGGTGACGCGTACCGGCAGGGTGTTGATGAAGGAACCGACCATGTTCTCCACGCCGGGCACGGCCGACGGGCGGCCGGAGACGGTGCCGCCGAAGACGACGTCGTCGCGGCCGGTCAGCCGGCCCAGCAGGACGCCCCAGGCGGCCTGCACCACGGTGTTGAGGGTGACGCCGCAGCGCCGGGCGGTCTCGGCCAGGCTGTCGCTGACGTCCTCCGGCAGGGTGACGAGCAGGTCCTCGGGGACCACCGCGCCGCGTTCGGCGTCCGGTGCGACGAGGGTGGGCTCGCTCACGTCGCCGAGGGCGTCGCGCCAGGCGGCGAGCGCGGCCCGGGTGTCCTGCCGGCCGAGCCACGACAGGTAGTCGCGGTACGGCGTCACCGCGGGCAGCTCGCCGCCCGCGTAGAGCACGAACAGCTCGCGCATGAGCAGCGGGCCGGACCAGCCGTCGAGGAGGATGTGGTGGTTGGTCATCAGGAACCGGCAGCGGTTCTCGCCCAGCCGGATCACGGTGAAGCGCACGAGCGGCGCGCGCCGGAGGTCGAACCGGCGCACCCGGTCGGCGGCCATCAGCTCGGCGAGCCGGTCGTCCTGCTCGCCGGCGGGTACGTCGCCGAGGTCGGTCTCCGTCCAGGGCATCTCGACGTCGCGGTAGACGACCTGCACGGGGTCGCCGTTCTTGCGGCGGCGGAAGCCGACCCGGAGGTTGGCGTGCCGGCGCAGCAGGGTGGCGGCGGCGCGCAGCCGCTCCGTGTCCAGCGCGCCGTCCAGGTCGACCGCGATCTGCACGGTGTAGACGTCGAGCGCGTCCTCGTCGTCCTCCGCGTACTGGGAGTGGAAGAGCAGCCCTTCCTGCAAGGGCGACAAGGGCAGAAGATCCTCGATGCGTGACTGCTTCACCATGACAACCCCTCGTCGTCCAGCTCGTTCTCGAACTCGTTCAATTCCTGCTGGTCCATCGGGACCAAGGTGTCCGGCCCGGCCGGGGCGGGCTGTGCCCCCCGGTTCTCGGCCCGTCGGACCATCGCGGTCAGGGCGCGGAACCAGGTCTCGGCCAGCTCCCGCACGTCGGCCTCGTCGAACATGTCGTCCGGCCACGCCCACGCGGCGATCAGCCGGGGGCCGTCCGGGTGGTCCTGCGTCTGTGCGTTGAGATCCAGGCTGTGGGCCATGGGCATGGCGGCGTCGCCGCCGCCGTTCAGGCCGGCCATGCCGGGCGGCGGACTCCAGTCCTGCGCCTCGGGGGCGTCGCCGCCGCCCGCGGCGAACCGTCCCAGGTAGTTGAAACCGAGCTGCGGGGTGCGCAGCGCGGCCAGTTGGCTCCCGGTGCGCTCGTTGAGGTAGCGCAGCATGCCGTAGCCGATGCCGCCGTCCGGCAGCTCGGCGAGCTGGGCGCGCACCTTGCCGAGCGTGGTCTCGACGCTCTGGCCGCCGCCCCAGAAGTCGTTCCAGTCGATCTGGCCGGGGTTGAGGCGCACCGGGTAGGAGCTGGTGAACCAGCCGACGGTGCGTCCCAGGTCGGCGCCCTTGACGACCGGTTCGCGGCCGTGGCCCTCCATCTCGACCAGCACGGCGTTGCCCTGGGTGGGCTGGCGCCGGGCCCGCCAGGAGGCGACGGCCACCGTGTAGGCGGCGAGCAGGACGTCCTTGATCTGGGCGTCGAAGGCGGTCGGCACGCTGGTCAGCAGCGGGCCGGTCACCTCCGGCGGCAGGGTCAGGCTGAGGGTCTGCGCGGTGCCGAAGACGTCGCGCCGCTTGTCCAGGGCCCGGGAGGCCAGTTGCGGGTCGGGGCCGCTCAGGGCGGCGCGCCACAGCGGCAGTTCCTCCAGGCGGCGGGGGTCCGCGGCCTCTTCGGCGAGGCGGGTGGCCCAGGTGCGCAGGGAGGTGCCCACCGGTTCCAGTTCGGGTGCGCGGCCCTCGGCGACCTGGGACCAGGCGGCGGCCAGGTCCGGCAGGAGGATGCGCCAGGACACGCCGTCCACGGCGAGGTGGTGCACGGCGAGCAGCAGCAGGCCGGGCCGGCCGGGGCCGGCGTCGAACCAGACCACCTGGGCCAGGGAGCCGGACTCCGGGGTGAGCCGCCGGGAGGCCGCCTGGCCGTGCTCGGTGAACAGGGCGCGCTGGGCGTCGGTGTCGCCGGACGCGGCGGCCTCGGCGAAGTCCACCCGGTGCACCAGGTCCTCGGCCCGGACCTCGCCGCGGGGGCGGACCGCGGTGCGCCAGTCCTCGGCGCCGGCCCGGGTGAGCCGCATGCGCAGGGCGTCGTGCCGGTCGAGTACCGCCTGCACGGCGGTGGTCAGCCCGGCGAGGTCGAGCGCGGCGGGGGTCTGGACGGCCATCGACTGGTGGAAGCCGTCGATGGGTCCGCCGTGCTCGCGCCACCAGTGGACGATCGGGGTGAGCGGCAGTTCGCCGATGCCGGCGTCCGGGTCCTCGGTGAGGAGCTGGGACGCCGCCTCGGCGATCTCCGCGAGGGCCGCGGGGGTGCGGTGCTCGAAGACGTCGGCGACGCTCAGCTCGACGCCGGCGGTGCGGGCGCGGCTGACGAGCTGGATGGAGACGATGCTGTCGCCGCCGAGGTCGAAGAAGCTGTCGTCGACGCCGACGGTCTTGCGGCCGAGGAGTTCGGCGAAGATCCGGCAGAGCGCCTCCTCGCGCTCGGTGGCCGGGTCGCGGGCGGGCACGCCGGTGTCGAACTCGGGTGCCGGCAGCGCGGCGCGGTCCAGTTTGCCGTTCGCGGTGAGCGGCAGCGCGGCCTGGGTGACGAAGGCGGCCGGGACCATGTAGTCGGGCAGCGCGGTGGCGACGTCCTTGCGCAGCACCGCCTGCTCGGGCACCTGGGCGTCCGCCTCCGGGACGACGTAGGCGACGAGCTGCTTGAGGCCGGGCCGGTCCTCGCGCACGACCACCGCGGCCTGCGCGAGTCCCTCGCGGGCGAGGAGCACGGTCTCGATCTCGCCGAGTTCGACGCGGAAGCCGCGGATCTTGACCTGCTGGTCGGCGCGGCCGACGAACTCCAGTTGCCCGTCGGTGGTCCAGCGCACCAGGTCGCCGGTGCGGTACATCCGTCCGCCCGCGGGGCCGAACGGGTCGGCCACGAAGCGTTCCGCGGTGAGGCCGGGGCGGTTGAGGTAGCCGAGGGCCACGCCGGGGCCGGCGATGTGGAGTTCGCCGGCGAGGCCGACCGGTACCGGCCGCAGCCGCTCGTCCAGGACGAGGACACGGGTGCCGGTGACCGGCCGTCCGATCGGCGGTGCGGTGTCGGCGGACAGCGGCCCGCTGAGCGTGGCGGCGATGGTGGTCTCGGTGGGGCCGTAGGCGTTGACGACGGTGCGTCCGGCCGACCAGCGGGCCAGCAGGCCCGGCGAGAGCGCCTCGCCGCCGGAGACGATGCACCGGAGGTGGGGCAGGGGGCGTTCCGGGAGGGTGCCGAGCAGCGGGGCCGGCATCATCACGTGGGTGGCCTCCGCGGCTTCGAGGGCGTCGGCCAGGCCGTCGCCGACGAGGTCCCTGGTGGGGCCCGGCAGCGCGAGGGCGGCACCCGACAGCAGGCTCATGGCCAGGTCGCCGACCGACACGTCGAAGTTGGTGGAGACGACCTGGAGCACCCGGCTGTCGCCGTCCAGGCCCAGCCGCTCGACGTGGCTGTGCACGAACGACGCCAGGCCGGTGTGGCTGACCAGCACGCCCTTGGGGCGGCCGGTGGAGCCGGAGGTGTAGATGACGTAGGCCGGGCTGTGCGGGGTGGCGCGGTGCGGGTCGGCCGGGTCGGTGGCGGGGCGGGCGGCGACCGACGCGCCGAAGGAGTCCTCGTCGAGGATCCAGGTGGGCACGGCCGGTCCGCCGGGCAGGCCGCCGCGCGAGGCGTCGGTGGCGAGCAGGGCGGCCGGTGCGGCGTCGTCGAGCATGAACGTCACGCGCTCGGCCGGGTACTCCGGGTCGACCGGCAGGTAGGCGGCGCCCGCCTTGGCCACCGCCAGGAAGGCGGTGACCTGCTGCGGGGAGCGCGGGACGGCCACGGCGACGACCTGGCCCCGGCCGATCCCCCGGGCGGTGAGCTCGTGGGCGAGCCGGTTGGCCCGCCGGTTCAGTTCGGCGTAGCTGGTCAGCTCTCCCTCGTGCCACAGCGCGGTGGCGTCGGGAGTGCGTGCCGCCTGTGCCTCGAACAGCTCGGCGAGGGTGCCGGCGGGTGCCGGGGCGGCGGTGGTGCTCCACTCGCCGAGCAGCCGCTCCCGCTCGTCGCCGGTGAGCAGGTCGTGCTCGCCGATCGGGCGGTCGGGCTCGGCCAGCATGCGCTCCAGCAGGGCGACCAGCCGGTCGGCCAGCAGTTGGACGGTGCCGTGGGTGAACAGGTCGGTGCTGTACTCGACGACGCCGACGACGCCGTCCGGTTCCCCGGCCGCGTCCACCGTCTCGGCCAGGTTGAACGCCAGGTCGAACTTGGCGACCCGCAGGCCGTTGGGCTGCTGGGCGATGGTCAGGCCGTCGCCGAGGCTGAGCTCGGCGGGCGGGGTGTTGAGCAGGTTGAGCATCACCTGCAGCAGCGGGTGGCGGGACATCGAGCGGCTGGGGTTGAGGACCTCGACGAGCCGTTCGAAGGGCACGTTCTGGTTCTCGTAGGCCGCGACGTCGGTGCTCCGCACCCGTTCCACGAGTTCCCGGAACGTGGGGTCGCCGCCGGTGTCGGTGCGCAGCACCAGGGTGTTGACGAAGAAGCCGACCAGTTCGTCCAGCGCGTCGTCGGTGCGGCCGGCGACCGTGGTCCCCACGGGGATGTCGGTGCCGGTGCCGAGCCGGGTCAGCAGGGCGGCGAGGGCGGCCTGCAGGACCATGAAGGGGCTCGCGCCGGTGGTCTTGGCGAGGCCGGCCAGGGCGCGGTGCAGCGCGGGCTGCAGCCGCAGGCGGACCAGGTCGCCCCGGTGGCTGGGCCGGGCCGGGCGCGGCAGGTCGGTCGGCAGTGACAGTTCCTCCGGCATACCGGCCAGTTGCTCACGCCAGTAGTCCAGTTCGGCCGCCAGCCTGGAGTCCTTGTCGTCCTCGTCGCCGAGCAGGTCCCGCTGCCAGATGGCGTAGTCCGCGTACTGCACGGCGAGCGGTGTCCACTGCGGTGCCCGGCCGTCCGTCCGGGCCCGGTAGGCGTCGGAGAGGTCCCGCAGCAGCGGGCCGAGCGACCAGCCGTCGGAGGCGATGTGGTGGATCAGGAAGATCAGCACGTGGTCGCGTGGTCCGACGGTGAACAGGTGGACGCGCAGCGGCAGTTCGGCCGCCAGGTCGAAGCCGTAGGAGACGGCCTCGGCGACGGCGGCGTCGAGGTCGCCGGGGGCGACGTCGGCGGTCCGCAGCCGGGGGGTGGCGACCTCGGGGTCGAGGATCTCCTGGCGCGGTGTGCCGCCGGTCTCGGGGAAGGTGGTGCGCAGGCTCTCGTGCCGGGCCACCACGTCGCCGACGGCCGCCTGCAGCGCCTTGGCGTCGAGGATGCCCGTCAGCCGCATGGACAGCGGGATGTTGTAGGTGGGGCTCGGGCCCTCCAGCCGGTTGAGGAACCACAGCCGGCGCTGCGCGAAGGACAGCGGGATGTGCTCGGGCCGCTTCTGGGGCACCACGCTCTGCCGGGCGCTCTCGGCTCCGCCGATGAGCAGGGCGAGGCCGGCCACGGTCGGGTTCTCGAAGAAGTCGCGCAGGGGCAGTTCGGCGGCGAACTCGCTGCGGATCCGGCTGACCAGCTTGGTCGCCTGCAGGGAGTGCCCGCCGAGTTCGAAGAAGTTCGCCTCGACGTCGATGTCCTCGTCGCGCAGCACCTCGGCGAAGATGTCCCGCAGCCGGGCCTCGGTGTCGTTGCGCGGGGCGCGGCCGCCGGTGGCGCCGGTGGACTCGGGTGCGGGCAGGGCCCGGCGGTCGATCTTCCCGTTGGGGGTCAGCGGCAGCGCCGGCAGGACCACGAAGGCCGAGGGGACCATGTACTCCGGCAGCCGGGCGGCGAGGTGCTCGCGCAGGTCCGCCGCGGCGGGCGCGGTGTGGCCGGCCGGGGTGACCACGTAGGCGACCAGGCGCCGGTCGCCGGGCTCGTCCTCGCGGGCGAGGACGGCCGCCTGCGCGACGTCGGCGTGGGCGACGAGCAGGGACTCGACCTCGCCCGGCTCGATGCGGAAGCCGCGGATCTTGACCTGGTCGTCGGCGCGTCCGACGAACTCCAGGTTGCCGTC
Organism: Streptomyces sp.; assembly: GCA_035710365.1. Taxonomy (GTDB): domain Bacteria; phylum Actinomycetota; class Actinomycetes; order Streptomycetales; family Streptomycetaceae; genus Streptomyces. The sequence goes on from DASTDN010000276.1 coordinate 12,198, forward strand.
CGGCAGCCAGCGCACGAGGTCGCCGGTGCGGTACATCCGGGACCCGGCCGGGCCGTAGGGGTCGGCCACGAAGCGCTCGGCGGTGAGTCCGGCCCGTCCGGCGTAGCCGCGGGCGAGGCCGGCGCCGGCCAGGTAGGCCTCGCCGGGGGTGCCGACGGGGACCGGCTGGAGCGCCTCGTCCAGGACCAGCACGCGCACGTTCCACAGCGGGCGGCCGATGGGCGGGGTGGTGCCCGGGGTGAGCGGCGCGCTGACGGTGACGCAGACGGTGGCCTCGGTGGGGCCGTACGCGTTGAGCAGCCGGCGGCCGTCGGACCAGCGGGCGATGAGGTCCGGTGCGGAGGCCTCACCGGCGAGGATCACGTTCATGCCGTCCGGGAGCGCGCCCGGGGGCAGCACGGCGAGCGCCGCGGGCGGGATGTTGGCGTGCGTGACCCGTTCCCGGGCCAGCAGCGCGATCAGCGGTTCGCCGACGGCCAGGTCGTCGGCGGGGGCCATCACCAGCGCGCCGCCGACCAGCAGCGGCGCCAGGACCTCCCAGATGGCGGCGTCGAAGCTGGAGGAGGCGAACTGCAGCATCCGGCTGCTCGCGTCGAGGGCGAACTGCTCGCGGATGGCTCCGAAGCCGCCGATGCCCTCGTGCGGGACCACGACGCCCTTGGGGGTGCCGGTGGAGCCGGAGGTGTAGATCATGTAGGCGGCGCTGGCCGGGGAGGCCGTGCGGACGGCGGGCGCGGCGGGGACCGGTTCGGCGTGGACCACGGGGTCGTCGAGCAGCAGCCGGGGCACGTCGCAGGCGGGCAGTCCGGTGGCGGCCGGTCCTTCGGTCAGCAGCAGGGCCGGGCGGGCGTCGCCGAGGATGAAGGAGATGCGGTCGGCCGGGTAGGCGGGGTCGACCGGGAGGTAGACCGCGCCGGCCTTGGCCACCGCCAGCAGGGCGACGACCAGCCGGGGGGTGCGCGGCAGCGCGACGGCGACGACGTCCTCGGGCCCGATGCCGCGGCCCGCCAGCAGTCCGGCGAGGCGGTCGGCCTCGGCGTCCAGGCGTGCGTAGCTCAGTTCCGTGCCGTCGTAGCTGATCGCCACCGAGTTCGGGGTGGCCGCGGCCTGGCGGGCGAACAGCTCGGCGACGGTGCCCCGCGGCACGTCGTGGCCGGTGTCGTTGAAGCCTTCCAGCACCCGGTGCCGTTCCTCCGGGGCGAGCACGTCCAGGCGGGTGATCGGCAGGTGGGGGTCGGCGCACGCCGCGTCCAGCAGCCGCAGCAGCCGGTCGGCCATGCGCGAGACGGTCTCCGGCTCGAACAGGTCGTCGCTGTACTCGACCAGGCCGGTCATGCCCGCCGGGCGGCCCTGCGGGTCGTAGCGCTCGCGGAGGCTGAAGGCGAGGTCGAACTTGGCGGCGCCGATGCCGACGCCCTGCGAGCCGATCTCCACGCCGGGCAGGCTGATCTCGACGTCGGCGGTGTTCTGGAGGTTCAGCCAGACCTGGAAGAGCGGGTGGCGGCCGAGCGAGCGCTCGGGGTTGAGGACCTCCACCAGCCGCTCGAAGGGCACCTCCTGGTGGGCGTAGGCGGCGAGGTCGTCCTCACGGACCCGGTCCAGCAGCTCCGCGAAGCTCGGGTCGCCGCCGGTGTCGGTGCGCAGCACCAGGGTGTTGACGAAGAAGCCGACGAGGTCGTCGAGCGCCTCGTCGCCGCGTCCGGCGACCGGGGTGCCGAGCGGGATGTCGTGACCGGCGCCCAGGCGGGTGAGCAGCGCGGCGAGAGCGGCCTGGCCGACCATGAACAGGCTGGTCCGGGTGCGCCGGGCCAGGTCCGCCATCCGCTCGTGCAGCTCGGCCGGCACCGCGAAGGGGACGGTGGAGCCCTTGTGGCTGGCGACCGGCGGCCGCGGCCGGTCGGCGGGCAGCCGCAGTTCCTCCGGCAGGCCGGTCAGGGTGGTCCGCCAGAACTCCAGTTGCCGGGCGATCTCGCTGCCGGGGTCGCTCTCGCTGCCGAGGACCTCGCGCTGCCAGAGGGTGTAGTCCGCGTACTGGATCGGCAGCGGCGCCCAGCCGGGCGCGTGGCCGTCGAGGCGGGCGGCGTAGGCCTCGGCCAGGTCGCGGGCCATCGGCGCCATGGACAGTCCGTCGCCGGCGATGTGGTGCATCACGATGAGCAGGACGTGCCGGTCGGTGCCGAGCCGGTACAGGTGCGCCCGCACCGGCAGTTCGCCGGCCAGGTCGAAGCCGTGGAAGGCGGCCTCCTCCATGGCGGCGTCCAGCGCGTCCTCGTCGACCTCGCGGACCACGAGTTCGGGGACGGCCTGCCCGGCCGGGACGACCGACTGCCGCGGGGTGCCGTCGATCTCGGGGAAGGTGGTGCGCAGGCTCTCGTGCCGGGCCACCACGTCACCGAGCGCGTCCCGCAGGGCGGCCACGTCCAGCGCGCCGGTCAGCCGTGCGGCCAGCGGCAGGTTGTACGTGGAGCTCGGGCCCTCCAGGCGGTTGAGGAACCACAGCCGGCGCTGCGCGAAGGACAGCGGCACCAGGTCGGTGCGGGGCATCGGGCGGACGGCGGCGCGGGCGCCGGAGGCGCCGGCCACGGCGGGCGCCAGTCCGGCGACGGTGGGCGCCTCGAAGACGTCGCGCACGGCCAGTTCCACGCCCAGCGTGGAACGGATCCGGCTGACCAGCTTGGTCGCCAGCAGGGAGTGGCCGCCCAGGGCGAAGAAGTCGTCGTCGGCACCGACCGCGGGCACGCCGAGGATCTCGGCGAACAGGCCGCACAGGATCTCCTCGCGCGGGCCGCGCGGGGCGCGGCCGGTGTGCGTCTCCGGCTCGGGCACCGGCAGCGCCGCGCGGTCGAGCTTGCCGCTGGGGGTCAGCGGGAACTCGTCCAGGAGCACGATCGCCCCGGGCACCATGTAGTCCGGCAGCGCGGCCGCGACGTGTGCCTTGAGCTCGGCGGGCCGGACGGTGCCGGTGGGCACCGCGTAGCCGACCAGGCGGCGGCCGCCGCGCGGGTCGTCCTGGGCGGTCACGGCGGCCTGGGCGACCTCGGGGTGGGTGCGCAGGACCGTCTCGATCTCGCCCAGCTCGATCCGGAAACCGCGGACCTTCACCTGGTGGTCGGCGCGTCCGGCGTACTCCAGTTCGCCGTCGCCGTTCCAGCGCACCAGGTCGCCGGTGCGGTACATGCGGCCGCCGGGCGGCCCGAACGGGTCGGCGGTGAACCGTTCGGAGGTGAGGCCGGGCCGGTCGTGGTAGCCGCGTGCCAGTTGGGCGCCCGCGATGTACAGCTCGCCGGTGACGCCGTCGGGCACGGGACGCAGGGCCGCGTCCAGGACGTAGGCCTGGGTGTTCCAGACGGGGCGGCCGATCGGTGCGGCGCCCGACGGCCAGTGGGCCGGGTCGGCGGGCAGCGTGTGCGCGGTGACCACGTGCGTCTCGGACGGGCCGTAGTGGTTGTGCAGTTCCCGGTCCGGGGTGCCGGACAGGTCGCGGATCCGGCCGCCGAGGGTCAGCGCCTCGCCCGCCTGCGCGACGTGCCGCAGGGCCGGCAGGGCGGTGTCCTGCTCGGTGACGGCCTCGCCGAGCGCGTCCAGCATCATGGTGGGCGCGTACAGCTCGGTGACGTCCCGGTCCGCCAGCCAGGCCGCGAACCGCGCGGGGTCGCGCCGGGTCTCCTCGTCCGGCACCACCAGCGTCTTGCCGTCCAGCAGGGCCGAGAGGATCTCCTGGGCGGAGACGTCGAAGCTGATCGCGGTGAACTGCGCGACGCGGGCGCCGGGTTCGGCGGGCAGCGTCGCGGCGTGCCAGGACATCAGGTTGACCAGTGCGCCGGAGGGCATCACCACGCCCTTGGGGCGGCCGGTCGAACCCGAGGTGTAGATCAGGTAGGCGGGGTGCTGCGGCCGCAGCGGGCCGGTCCGCTCCTCGTCGCGGGGGTTGGCCGTGTCCTGGGCCGCCAGTTCGGCCACCACCCCGGGGTCGTCCAGGGCCAGGGTGGGGGCGGCGGGCAGCCGCCCGGCGACCCCGGTGGTGGTCAGCACCACGTCCGGTGCGGCGTCGGCCAGCATGAAGGCGAGCCGCTCCGCGGGGTACTCCGGGTCGAGCGGCAGGTAGCCGGCGCCGGACTTGAGCACCGCGAGGAGGCCGACGACCAGTTCGGCCGAGCGGGGCAGGGCGAGGCCCACGATGCGCTCGGGTCCGGTGCCGCGGGACATCAGCAGCCGGGCGAGCCGGTTGGCCCGCTCATTGACTTCGGCGTAGGTCAGCACCTGGCCGCCGAACTCCAGGGCGGGTGCGTCGGGGTGTGCCGCGACACGGGCCTGGAACAGCGCGGGGAGCGGCATGGCGGGCACGTCGTGCTCGGTGGCGTTGCGGGTGACGAGGAGTTCGTGGCGGGCCACCGGGTCGAGTACGTCGATCTTGCCGATCGGGCGGCCCGGTTCGGCGAGGGCGGCCTCCAGGACGCGGACGTAGGACGCCGCGACACGCTCCGCGGTCCGCTCGTCGAACAGGTCCCTGCTGTACTCGACGAAGCCCTCGACGCCGCCGGGGCGCCCGTCGGCGGAGTAGCTCTCGCGCAGGCTGAACAGCAGGTCGAACTTGGCGACCTGGGTGTTCACGCGCTGCGTGCCGACCTCGACGCCGGGCAGCCGGAAGGGCGCGGTCGGGTTGTTGTGGAGGGTCAGCATCACCTGGAACAGCGGGTGGCGCGACATCGACCGGCTGGGGTTGATGACCTCGACCAGGCGCTCGAACGGCACGTCCTGGTGGGTGTAGGCCGCCAGGTCCGCCTCGCGCACCCGGCCCAGCAGGGCGCGGAAGTCGGGGTCCTGCGACAGATCGGTGCGCAGCACCAGGGTGTTGATGAAGAAGCCGACCACGTCGTCCAGCGACTCGTCGCTGCGCCCGGCGATCGGGGTGCCGATGGGAATGTCCGTGCCGGCTCCCAGCCGGTGCAGCAGCACCGCGAGCCCCGCCTGCAGCGTCATGAACACGCTGGCCTGGCAGTTGCGGGCGAGGGCGACCAGGCGCTGGTGGACCTCCTGGTTGATCCGGAAGCCGACGGTGCCGCCGCGGTAGGAGGCGATCGCGGGGCGGGGCCGGTCCACCGGCAGGTTCAGCTCGTCCGGCAGGCCGGCCAGTGCCTCGCGCCAGAAGCCGAGCTGGCGCGAGAGGGCGCTGTCCGGGTCGTCCTCGCTGCCCAGCGCGTCGCGCTGCCACAGGGCGAAGTCGGCGTACTGCACGGGCAGCGGCTCGAACTCCGGCTCGTCGCCGTCGCGCCGGGCGCCGTAGGCGGCGGACAGGTCGCGGCCGAAGGGCACGGCCGACCACTCGTCCATCACGATGTGGTGCATGAGCACCAGCAGGACGTGCTCCTCGTCGCCCAGGCGCAGCAGCCGCGCCCGTACGGGCGGTTCGGCGGTCAGGTCGAAGCCCTCGCCCGCGGCCTCGGTCAGCAGCGCCTCCAGGCCGGCCGGGTCGGTGTCGGTCACCGTCAGCCCGGGGGCGGTGTCCGCGACGACCTGGCAGGGGGTGCCGTCCCGGTCGGGGAAGACGGTGCGCAGGATCTCGTGGCGCTGGGCGACGTCGGCCAGCGCGGCACGCAGCGCCCCGACGTCCAGGTGCCCGGTCAGGCGGGCCGCCATGGGCACGTTGTAGGCGGGGCTGGGGCCTTCGAACTGGTTGATGAACCACAGCCGGGTCTGCTGGAGCGAGAGGGGGACGTCCGCCGGGCGCGGGCCGGCCTCGATCCGCGGGGCGGCCGGGCCGCTGGACGTGAGGCGGTGGGAGAGGCCGGCGACGCTCGGCGCCTCGAAGAGGCTGCGCAGGGAGAACTGCACGCCGAACACCGACCGGATGCGGGTGACCAGCCGGGTCGCGAGCAGCGAGTGGCCGCCGAG
>DASTDN010000277.1:0-2223 GCA_035710365.1 Streptomyces sp.
CGAGGACCGGATGCTGGTCCAGGCGCGCCTCGAGGACAAGTCGCCGGCCGAGATCGCCGCCTACTACACCGAGGCGTTCCTGGCCGACGCGGCCGCCTTCAACCTCCAGCCGGCGGCCGAGTACCCACGGGCCTCCGACTACATCCCCCAGATGCAGGAGCTGGTGGCCAAGCTGCTGGAGCGGGGCAACGCCTACGAGGCCGACGGCAACGTGTACTTCGCCGTCACCTCGTACCCCGAGTACCTGAATCTCTCCAACCAGGAGCTGGACAACCTGCTCCAGCCGTCGGGCGAGGGCGAGACCGGCAAGCGGGACCCGCGCGACTTCGCCATGTGGAAGGCCGCCAAGCCGGGCGAGCCGAGCTGGGAGACGCCCTGGGGCCGGGGCCGCCCCGGCTGGCACCTGGAGTGCTCCGCCATGGCCCACAAGTACCTCGGCGCCGCCTTCGACATCCACGGCGGCGGCCTCGACCTGATCTTCCCGCACCACGAGAACGAGATCGCCCAGGCCAAGGCCTACGGCGACGAGTTCGCCCGGTACTGGGTGCACAACGCCTGGGTCACCATGAGCGGCGAGAAGATGTCGAAGTCGCTCGGCAACTCGGTGCTCGTCAGCGAGATGGTCAAGCAGTGGCGGCCCATCGTGCTGCGCTACTACCTGGGCACCCCGCACTACCGCTCGATGATCGAGTACAGCGAGGAGGCGCTGCGCGAGGCCGAGGCGGCGTTCGGGCGCATCGAGGGCTTCGTGGAGCGCGTGGTGGAACTCGCCGGGACCGCCGTCGAACCCTCCGCCGAGGTGCCGCCCGCCTTCGCCGAGGCGATGGACGACGACATGGGCGTCCCGCAGGCGCTCGCCGTCGTGCACACCACGGTCCGGCAGGGCAACAGCGCCCTGGCCGCCGACGACAAGGAGGCGGCCGTCGCGCGCCTCGCCGAGGTCCGGGCCATGCTCGGCGTCCTCGGCCTGGACCCGCTCGACGCGCAGTGGGCCGGCGAGTCCGACCGCGGCGAGGAGCTGCACGGCGTCGTCGACAGCCTCGTACGCCTCGTGCTCGACCAGCGGGAGGCCGCGCGGGCGCGCAAGGACTGGGCGACCGCGGACGCCATCCGCGACCGGCTCAAGCAGTCCGGGCTCGCCGTCGAGGACGGCCCGCACGGTCCCCGCTGGAGCCTCGGCAGGAACTGAGGGCCTCGCGGCCCGGAAGATCGACTGTGCCGCCCGGCCCCCCGGGCGGCACACTGCATGAACACGTACGTACGCAACTTCACGGAGACGGGTAGCTCATGGCCGCGAACAACCGCCGCATGTCCGGCAAGAAGGGCGCGCAGGTCGGCAGTGGCGGCCAGCGGCGCCGGGGCCTGGAGGGCAAGGGGCCGACGCCCCCCGCCGAGATGCGCAAGGGGCACAAGAAGAACCGCGTCGCCGCCGCTCAGGCCAAGCAGGCCGCGCGCCGGCCCGCCGCGCGCGGCCGGGGCGGCAAGTCCGCCTCGGAACTGGTCGTCGGCCGCAACCCGGTCGTCGAGGCACTGCGCGGCGGCGTGCCCGCCTCGGCGCTGTACGTGCAGCAGTTCATCGACAACGACGAGCGGGTGCGTGAGGCGCTCCAGCTCGTCGCCGACCGCGGCGGCATCAACCTCATGGAGGCCCCCCGCCCCGAACTGGACCGGATGACGAACGGCCTGAACCACCAGGGCCTCGTCCTCCAGGTCCCGCCCTACGAGTACGCCCACCCCGAGGACCTCGTGGCCGCCGCCCACGACGACGGCGAGGACCCGCTGATCGTCGCCCTGGACGGAGTGACGGACCCGCGCAACCTGGGTGCCGTCGTCCGGTCGGTGTCCGCGTTCGGCGGGCACGGCGTGGTCGTGCCCGAGCGGCGTGCCGCCGGGATGACGGCCGGTGCCTGGAAGACGTCCGCCGGAACCGCCGCCCGCACGCCCGTCGCCCGTGCGACGAACCTGACGCGCGCCCTGGAGGCCTACAAGAAGGCCGGCCTCGTGGTCGTCGGGCTCGCCGCCGACGGCGAGCTGGAGGTCGGCGAGCTGGACGCCCTCGACGGGCCCGTCGTCGTGGTGGTCGGCAGCGAGGGCAAGGGCCTGTCCCGGCTGGTCGGCGAGACCTGCGACCACCGCGTGCGCATCCCCATGCCCGGCGGCGCGGAGTCCCTCAACGCCGGTGTCGCCGCGGGCATCGTGCTGTACGAGGCGGCCCGCAGGCGC
>DASTDN010000278.1:0-2304 GCA_035710365.1 Streptomyces sp.
CCCCACACACCCTCGGCCGCCCCACCGCACCCGGGAACCCTCCCGGACCCGCCCCGGCCCACCCCCCGCTCACCCCCGAGGAGGCGCGGGTCGTCGCCACCTGGGACCGGGACCACGACGCCCTCGCCGGTGAACTCCTGCGCGCCCGCCGCAGCGTCACCGACGTAACCCTCCCGCCGTCGCTCACGGCCTCCGAGCTGCTGCGCCTGGCCGCCGACCCGGACGGGTTCGCGCAGGAGCTGGCCCGCCCCATGCCGCGACCGCCGCAGCCCGCCGCCCGCCGGGGCACCCGGTTCCACGCCTGGGTCGAGGCCCGCTTCGAGGCACTGACCCTGCCCCTGACGGAGCCGGACGACCTCCCCGGCGGCGACGCGGAGATCGCCGACGAACGCGACCTGCAAGCCCTCAAGGACGCCTTCGAACGCACCGAGTACGCCCACCGCACCCCCTACCGCGTCGAGGCCCCCTTCCAGCTCGCCGTCGCCGGCCGGGTCGTACGCGGCCGGATGGACGCCGTCTACCGGACCGAGGCGGGGGACGGCCGGCCCGTCGCGTACGAGATCGTCGACTGGAAGACCGGCCACGGCCGCACCGCCGACCCGCTCCAGCTCGCCGTGTACCGCCTCGCCTGGGCCGAGCAGCAGGGCGTGCCGCTGGAATCGGTCACGGCCGCGTTCCTGTACGTCCGCACCGGAGAGGTCGTGCGCCCCGCGGATCTGCCCGGCAGGGACGCCCTGGAGCGGCTGCTACTGGAGGAGCCGTCCGGTGAGCAACCGCACTCCGGGGACACCGCCGCGGGCCGATAGGCTCGTGACCATGAGCCAGCCCGTTGACAGTGCGGTCAGCGCCGTCCGTACGTACATCGAGCAGCACCGCGAGGCCTTCCTCGACGACCTCGCCGCGTGGCTGCGCATCCCGTCCGTGTCGGCCCAGCCCGCCCACGCCGCCGACGTGCGGCGCAGCGCCGACTGGCTCAGCGCCGCACTGCAGGAGACCGGTTTCCCGACGGTGGAGGTCTGGCCGACGCCGGGCGCCCCGGCCGTGTTCGCCGAGTGGCCCTCCGCCGACCCGGGGGCGCCCACCATCCTGGTCTACGGCCATCACGACGTGCAGCCCGCCGCCCGCGAGGACGGCTGGGACAGCGACCCCTTCGAGCCCGTCGTCCGCGGGAACCGCCTCTACGCGCGCGGGGCCGCCGACGACAAGGGCCAGGTGTTCTTCCACACACTCGGCCTCCGCGCCCACCTCGCCGCCACCGGCCGCAGCACTCCCGGAGTCGGTCTGAAGCTGCTGATCGAGGGCGAGGAGGAGTCGGGATCGCCGCACTTCCGGGCGCTCGTCGAGGAGCACGCCGGCCGGCTCGCGGCCGACGCCGTGATCGTCTCCGACACGGGCATGTGGTCCGAGGACACCCCCACGGTGTGCACCGGCATGCGCGGCCTCGCCGAGTGCGAGATCCGGCTGTACGGCCCCGGCCAGGACATCCACTCCGGCTCCTTCGGTGGCGCCGTGCCCAACCCGGCCACCGCCGCGGCCCGCCTGGTCGCCGCCCTGCACGACGAGCACGCGCGCGTGGCCGTCCCCGGCTTCTACGACGGCGTGGCCGACCTGACCGGCCGGGAGCGCGAACTCTTCGCCGAGCTGCCCTTCGACGAGCGGCGCTGGCTCGACACCGCCAAGTCCCGGGCCACCCACGGCGAGGCCGGGTACAGCACCCTGGAGCGGATCTGGGCCCGCCCCACGGCCGAGGTCAACGGCATCGGCGGCGGATACCAGGGCCCCGGCAGCAAGACGATCATCCCGTCCTCCGCCATGGTGAAGCTGTCGTTCCGGCTCGTCGCGGGCCAGGACCCCGGCCACGTCGAGAAGGTGGTCCGTGCCTGGGCCGAGGCGCAGGTGCCCGCCGGGATCCGCTGCGACATCACGTTCGCCGCGGCCACGCGCCCGTGCCTGACCCCGCTGGACCACCCGGCGCTGCAGTCCGTGGTCCGCGCCATGGGCCGGGCCTTCGACCAGCCCGTCCGCTACACGCGCGAGGGCGGCTCGGGGCCCGCCGCCGACCTCCAGGAGGTCCTCGGCGCCCCTGTGCTCTTCCTGGGCATCTCCGTCCCCTCCGACGGCTGGCACGCCCCGAACGAGAAGGTGGAGCTCGACCTCCTCCTCAAGGGAGCCGAGACGAGCGCGTACCTGTGGGGCGACCTCGCCGGGCACTGGCGTCCCGAGCCCGGTCCGGCCCCGAGTCCCGAGCCGTGACCGCGGGGCCTCCCGGCCCCGATTCCGGCCCGGCACCCCGGGCCGGACGCC
>DASTDN010000279.1:0-4315 GCA_035710365.1 Streptomyces sp.
CTTCGGCGTCGAGCACAAGGAGCAGCTCAAGAAGCTCCGCGCCAACGTCGACGTCCTGACCATGTCCGCCACGCCCATCCCGCGCACCCTGGAGATGGCGGTCACCGGCATCCGCGAGATGTCCACGATCACCACCCCGCCGGAGGAGCGCCACCCGGTCCTCACCTTCGTCGGCCCGTACGAGGAGAAGCAGATCGGCGCGGCCCTCCGCCGCGAGCTGCTGCGCGAGGGCCAGGTCTTCTACATCCACAACCGCGTCGAGTCCATCGACCGCGCGGCGGCCCGGCTGCGTGAGATCGTCCCCGAGGCGCGCATCGCGACGGCCCACGGCCAGATGTCGGAACAGGCCCTGGAACAGGTCGTCGTGGACTTCTGGGAGAAGAAGTTCGACGTGCTGGTGTCGACCACGATCGTGGAGTCCGGCATCGACATCTCCAACGCCAACACCCTGATCGTGGAGCGCGGCGACACCTTCGGCCTGTCCCAGTTGCACCAGTTGCGCGGCCGGGTCGGCCGGGGCCGCGAGCGCGGCTACGCCTACTTCCTGTACCCGCCGGAGAAGCCCCTGACGGAGACCGCCCACGAGCGCCTGGCGACCATCGCCCAGCACACCGAGATGGGCGCGGGCATGTACGTCGCGATGAAGGACCTGGAGATCCGCGGCGCGGGCAATCTGCTGGGCGGCGAGCAGTCCGGCCACATCGCGGGCGTCGGCTTCGACCTGTACGTCCGCATGGTCGGCGAGGCCGTCGCCGACTACCGGCGCCAGTTGGAGACCGGCGCGATCGAGGAGGAGCCGCCCCTCGAGGTCAAGATCGAGCTGCCCGTCGACGCGCACGTCCCGCACGACTACGCGCCCGGGGAGCGCCTGCGCCTCCAGGCCTACCGGGCCATCGCCTCCGCCAACAAGGAGGAGGACATCACGGCCGTACGGGAGGAACTCGCCGACCGCTACGGCAAGCTGCCGGAGCCGGTGGAGAACCTGCTGCTCGTGGCCGGTCTGCGAATGCTCGCGCGGGCGTGCGGCGTCGGCGAGATCGTCCTGCAGGGCACCAGCATCCGCTTCGCGCCCGTCGAACTGCGCGAGTCGCAGGAGCTGCGCCTCAAGCGGCTCTACCCGGGCACGGTGATCAAAACGACCGCCCGGCAGGTCCTGGTGCCGCGCCCGAAGACCGCGAAGGTCGGCGGGAAACCGCTGGTCGGCCGGGATCTGCTCGGCTGGGTGGGCGAGTTCCTCACGTCGGTCCTGGGCTCGTAACCAGGCCGCCCGGGAGCAGGCGCACAAGCGGCGGCCGCACGAGGAAGGCCGTCCGCGGGACATGAGTCCCCGCGGACGGCCGGTGTGCACGGGCGTTTTCGAGGGCGGACCCACCGCCTGACGGGGGAACCCATCGCCCGGGCGTGCGGGGCGGACCCCCCGCCCGGGCGTGCGGGGGCGGGCCTACCGCCGCTCCTCGGGCGGCTGCTGGCGGCGCATCCCGCCGCGGCCTTCCATCCGCTGCTGGGCGTCGTCGATCTGCTGCTCGTACTTGCCGCCGGTCTTCTCGTTCATCTTCCGCTCGGCGGTGTCGGACTGCTTCTTGGCCCTGCTGTGGCCCTGGCTCTTGAACCGGTCGAAGATGCCCATCGCGTACTCCTCCCGCGGAAACCTCTCTTTCGACGATACGCCGGGGACATCGTGAACGCCCGCCTGCTTCCGGCGGGGTCCGGGCCGCTCACGGCTACGGTGTGGCCGGTACGACCGTCCGTACGCGACCGGCTCCGGACGGCACAGGGAGGGAAGGACGCACCGGATGCGCCCAGACATACACGCCCGCCGGCGCCCCCGTCCGCCCGGGCGGCGGGCCGGCGCGGCGGTCCTCGCCGCGGCCACGGCACTCGGGCTCCTGCTCGCGGGCTGCGACGACCTCGGCGAACACGGCTCCTCTCCGGGCGGCCCCGGCCCGTCCGCACCCGGCCCCGGCCGGGCGGCCGGCCCGATGGACAACCCCGAGGGCACCGGGCCGGGCCTCGCCCCCGTCACCACGGACGAGGACAGGGCGTCCGCGCGGAAACTGATCGAGGACCTGCCCACCAAGGGACGGGGCCCCAGAACGGGCTACGACCGCGACGAGTTCGGCTACGCCTGGATGGACACCGCCGACGGCGTGCCGTACGCCCGGAACGGCTGCGACACCCGCAACGACGTCCTGCGCCGCGACGGCCGTCACCTCCGCTTCCGCTCCGGTTCGGACTGCGTGGTCGTCGCCATGACCCTGGACGACCCCTACACCGGCACCAGCGTCGAGTGGCGCAAGCAGCGGGCCGCCGAGGTGCAGATCGACCACGTGGTGCCGCTTTCGTACGGCTGGCAGCTCGGGGCGTCGCGCTGGCCCGAGGACCGGCGGGAGCAACTCGCCAACGACCCGCTGAACCTGCTCCCCGTGGACGGCCGGGCCAACTCCGCCAAGCGGGACTCCGGTCCCGCGTCCTGGCTGCCGCCCGACCGGCGGATCAGGTGCGCCTACGCGGTCCGCTTCACCCAGGTCGCCACCAAGTACGAGCTGCCCGTCACGGAGCCGGACAAGCGGGCGATGCTGCGCCAGTGCGGCGGCTGACCGGGCCGGACGCGCGTACTGCCCCGCCGTGACCGACGGCATGCGGAAGTCCGGCTGCCGGACCCGACGGCCGGGCCCCTCCCGGCTGCCGGAAGCCCCGCCCAGTACAACGGTTCGGTACAACCCCGGACCGGTCCCACTCGTCGGGCTATACGCTCGTTCTCCCATCGAGCACGGTCCCTCGCACCGTGCCCTCCGCACACCAACTCCCGGTCCAGGAGCAACATGTACGGCCATGGCGCGGCGCCACCCACCCGCAGCGCGGCAACGGTCATCACCCTGCGCGTGCTGTTCGCCGCCACCGGCATCCTCACGTGCGGCATCTTCGCGTGCGTGCCGCTGTTCCGGGTCGCGCTGCTGCGCGGACGCTGGTACCAGTGGGCCGCGGCCTGGCTGAGCCTGCCCGTGTCCATCGGCTGCTTCATGGTGGTGGGCCTGCTGCCCGAGGCCGACCACCGCACCGACATCGCGCTCGCCGTCGTCCTGCTCGTCGGCGCCGCCGGCAGCGCCTGGTTCGTGACCGTGGACATCCGCTACCACAACGAACAGCGGCGCGGCGCCGCCGGGTACGGCGTCCCGCTGTCACACGGGCCCCACCCGCACGCCGGCCACTCCGCGTACGGCTACCCGCAGGCCGTGTCGCCGTACGCGCAGACGCACGTCCCGCACACCCCGGTCGGCCCGGTGCCGCCGGCGCACCCGACGCCCGTACCGCCGACCGCGGTGCCCCCGGCCGCCGTACCGCCCACGGCCGGTCCGGGCCCCGGGCCCGCCCGCATCGACCAGGTCCGCGCCGAACTCGACGAACTCAGCGACTACCTGCGCAGGCAGGACGGCACCCCGCAGGACGGCGGCAGGTGACCGCGGCGGCGGAACGCGTCGTCGCCGACCGCTACGAACTGTCCACGCTCATCGGACAGGGCGGCATGGGCCAGGTCTGGACGGCCTACGACCAGCGCCTCGACCGGCGCGTCGCCGTGAAACTGCTGCGCCCCGACAAGGTCGCCGGCCACGAGGCCGACGAGCTGCGCCGCCGCTTCCTGCGCGAGTGCCGCGTCACCGCGCAGGTCGACCACCCCGGCCTGGTCACCGTCCACGACGCGGGCAGCCACGGCGACGAACTGTTCCTCGTCATGCAGTACGTCGACGGCTCCGACCTCGGCGACCACCTCGCCGAGCACCGCCCCTACCCCTGGCCGTGGGCGGTCGCGGTCGCCGCGCAACTGTGCGCCGTCCTCAGCGCCGTGCACGCCGTGCCGATCGTCCACCGCGACCTCAAGCCGCGGAACGTGATGGTGAAGCACGACGGCACGGTCACCGTCCTCGACCTCGGCGTCGCCTCCGTCATGGACACCGACACCACCCGTCTCACCCACACCGGCACCCCCATCGGCTCACCCGCCTACATGTCCCCCGAGCAGGCCATGGGCGGCGCCGTCGGCCCGTACACCGACCTGTACGCCCTCGGTGTCGTCCTGCACGAACTGCTCAGCGGTGACGTGCCGTTCTCCGGCTCGACCGTCCTCGGCGTCCTGCACCGCCACCTGTACGAGGCCCCGCTGCCGGTGCGCCGCCTGCGCCCCGAGGTCCCCGAACCGCTCGAAACGCTCGTGCTGCGCCTGCTCGCCAAGGACCCCCAGCACCGCCCCGCCTCCGCCCAGGAGGTCTACGAGGCACTCGTCCCGCTGCTGCCCGCCCGCGGCACCCCCGGCGGCGCC
>DASTDN010000280.1:0-14338 GCA_035710365.1 Streptomyces sp.
GCCCGGTCGTCGGAGGCCAGCGCCGCGGCGAGCCGGTCGCGCAGGTCCTCGCGCCCCGCCGGTTCGCCGCCGGGGCCGCCGACCGCCCGGGGAAAGTACAGTGCGAAGACCGGGTCGAACACGCGCCGCTGCTCCGGGGTGTGCAGCAGCGTCGCGGCCAGCCCTTCCCGCAGCAGCTCCCGGTCTGCCAGGCCGAGCGCCGCCACCGCCCGCGCCGCGTCCACCGTCTCGCCCGTGCCGACCCGCACACCGTGCGCACGCAACGCCCCGACGAGCGACGTCAGCCGCCCACCCACGTCCCCGGCATCACCATGATCACCGCCAGGCCGGTCACCACCACCGTCGCCGCGTCCCGCACTGCCCGTATCTCCGGAGCCGGAGCCGGAGCCGGAGCCGGAGCCGGAGCCGGACCCGGATCCAGGTCCGGGTCGGGCTTCGGACCCGCTCGCCGGTTCGGCCCCCGTCACACGGAGTCCAGCTCAAGTTTGGCGGCGGCCTTCAGCAGGTCGTCCTGGTGTTTGAGGACCACGCCGAGGCTGTCGCGGACCACGGACTCGTCGAGGTGGCCGGCGCCGAGTGCCAGCAGGGTGCGTGCCCAGTCGACGGTCTCGGCGACCGAGGGCGCCTTGCGCAGGTCCATGGCGCGCAGCGCGTTGATCACCCGCACCACCGACGCGGTCAGCGCCTCGTCCAGGTCCGGCACCTTCAGCCGTACGATCCTGCGCTCCAGCTCCTCGTCGGGGAAACCGATGTGGAGGAACAGGCAGCGGCGGCGCAGCGCCTCGGACAGCTCACGGCTCGCGTTCGAGGTGAGGACGACGAACGGGCGGCGTGCCGCGGTGATCGTGCCGAGTTCCGGGACGGTGACCTGGAAGTCGCTGAGCACCTCCAGCAGCAGGCCCTCGACCTCGATGTCCGCCTTGTCGGTCTCGTCGACGAGGAGGACCTTGGGGTCGTCGCCGCGGATGGCGGTCAGCAGGGGGCGCGGGAGCAGGAACTCCTCACTGAAGATGTCGGTGCGCGCCTCGTCCCACGTCTCGCCGCGGCCCGCGCTGATGCGCAGGAGCTGCTTGGCGTGGTTCCACTCGTAGAGGGCGCGGGACTCGTCGACGCCCTCGTAGCACTGGAGCCGTATCAGGCGGGCGCCGCCGACCCGGGCCACGGCCTTGGCGAGTTCCGTCTTGCCGACGCCTGCGGGTCCCTCCACCAGCAGCGGCTTGCCGAGGCGGTCGGCCAGGAAGACGGTCGTGGCGACGGCGGGCGACGCCAGATAGCCGGCTTCCGACAGCCGGGCGGAGACGTCGTCGACGGAAGTGAACAGCAACAGGACCTCCAGGTCGGCGCGGTACCCGGAGGCCTATCTAAGCGCTTGTTCACCCCGTCTGTCACGGGTGCCGGGCGGCCGGACCCCCGGCTGCCCCGGCGAGGACCACCTCCAGGGTGCGCGGGCCGTGCACGCCCTCGACGCGGTCCAGTTCGATGTCGCTGGTCGCGGAGGGGCCCGAGATCCAGGTCAGGGGGCGGGCGGGGTCGAGACGTTCGAGGGCCTCGGGCACGGAGGCGACCACCTGCTCGGGAACGCGCACGACACAGATGTGGTGGTCGGGCACCAGCGTGATGCGACGGCGCCCCTGGTCGGGGCCGCCGTCCAGGACCAGGGTGCCGGTCTCGGCGACGGCGACCGCGCAGCCGGTGACCACGCTGTCCACCCGGTCCAGCTCGTCCGGGGTGCTCGCGGCGCGGTCCGGGACCCGAGTCGCCTCGGCCGCGTCGAGCCAGTGCGGCGGCAGGGCGGGCGGGACCAGCACCGTACGGGCTCCGCGCGCCGCGAGGAGCCGGGCCAGTACGTCCGGAAGTTCCCCGTACGCACACCGGTGCACGAGTGCCCGGTAGTCCGCCAGGTTCGCGGCCAGCAGATCGACCGTCTCGGCCACGGTGCGGTCGCCGTGCCGCCGCGCGTAGGCACGCTGCACGGCCCGCTCGTACGGCGGCTCGTCGCCCGGCACGTCCGCGAGCGCGCGCCGGATTCGGCCCAGGACCCGTTCCCTGCTGTTCACGTCACACCCTCCCGCTCTTCCCGTCGTCCGGCCGTCGCTCTTCCCGCGTCCGCTCTGCGGGCCGTCCGGCCGTCCGCTCTTCTCGCTGTTCGCTCTTCCGGCCGTGCGGTTGTCCGTTCTTCCCCGTCGTCGCCCACCCGTCCGGCCGTCCGGCCGTGCTTCCCGCGTCCGTGCTTCCCGCCGTCCGCCGGCCGTCTTCTCCGTACGTCGTCATGTCTGTCGGCCCCGTGTCCGCCGCCACCAGTCCCGGAAGGGCTCCGCCGGTAGCGCCGGGATGTCCCGGGAGTCGGTCCACGCCCGGCCCGGGCCCGGCAGGGTGCGCGGCACCAGCCGGCGCCCGCGGGAGGCGAGGCGCTGGCCCGCGCCCAGCGCGCCCGGCCGGGTGAGGGCCCAGCGGGTAGCCCGCATCGCGGCCCGTTCCGCCGCGTGTCCCTTGGCGGGCTTCAGGACGACCCGGTTGCCCTCCCGGGTGGCCGGGCCGCCCTGGACGACGCGTTCCCGCAGGTGGACCAGTACCTCGGGGATGTCGATGGCGACCGGGCACACCTCGTAGCAGGCGCCGCACAGCGACGACGCGTACGGCAGGGAGGCGTCGATCGCGCTCGCCGTGCCCCGTAGCTGGGGGCTGAGGATCGCGCCGATGGGGCCCGGGTAGACGGAGCCGTAGGCATGGCCGCCGGCCCGCTCGTACACGGGGCAGACGTTGAGGCAGGCCGAGCAGCGGATGCAGCGCAGCGCCTGGCGCCCGACCTCGTCGGCGAGGGTGTCGGTGCGGCCGTTGTCGAGCAGCACCAGGTGGAAGGCGCGCGGGCCGTCGCTGTCCGTCGTGCCGGTCCACATCGACGTGTACGGGTTCATGCGCTCGGCCGTCGAGGAGCGCGGCAGGGTCTGCAGGAACACCTCCAGGTCCCGCCAGGTCGGCACGACCTTCTCGATGCCGACGACGGAGATCAGCGTCTCGGGGAGGGTGAGGCACATCCGGCCGTTGCCCTCGGACTCCACGACGACGAGCGTGCCGGTCTCGGCGACCATGAAGTTGGCGCCGGACACGCCGACCCTGGCCCGCAGGAACTTCTCCCGCAGGTGCAGACGCGCCGCCTCCGCGAGTTCGGCGGGGGTGTCGGTCAGGGCCTCGGGGGCGGGGCGGCCCCACGCGCCCATCTCGCGCTGGAAGATGTCGCGGATCTCGCCGCGGTTGCGGTGGATGGCCGGGACCAGGATGTGCGAGGGCCGGTCCCGGCCGAGCTGCACGATCAGTTCGGCGAGGTCGGTCTCGTAGGCGCGGATGCCCTCGGCCTTCAGGGCCTCGTTCAGGCCGGTCTCCTGGGTGGCCATCGACTTGACCTTGACGACCTCCGACTCGCCGGTCTCCTTCACCAGCCGTGCGACGATCGCGTTCGCCTCGTCGGCGTCGGCGGCCCAGTGGACGACGCCCCCGGCCGCCGTCACCGACTCCTCCAACTGCACCAGGTAGGTGTCGAGATGGCGCAGCGTGTGGTCCTTGATCTGTTTGCCGGCCTCCCGCAGGGCCGCCCAGTCGGGCAGTTCCGCGACGGCCGCC
Organism: Streptomyces sp.; assembly: GCA_035710365.1. GTDB lineage: Bacteria > Actinomycetota > Actinomycetes > Streptomycetales > Streptomycetaceae > Streptomyces. The sequence continues at coordinate 3,619 of DASTDN010000280.1, forward strand.
GCCCGCTTGGCGCGGATGGTGTGGGTGGCGTGCCGCAGATTGCCGCGCAGGGTCGCGTCGCGGACGGCCCCGTGCGCGGCCTGTGGGAAGGCAGGCATCCCGACGAACGTCCCGCTCATGAACCGGCCCCCTCGCTTCCGGCGTCCTGCCGGGTGCTCGCCAGGATCTCCGCCAGGTGCACCGGCCGCATGCCGGTCCGCAGGCGGGTCATCGTCCCGCCGATGTGCATGAGGCACGAGTTGTCGGCCGCGCACAGCACGTCGGCACCGGTCGAGGCGGCGTTGCGCACCTTGTCCGCGCCCATCGCCGCGGACACGTCCGCGTTCTTCAGCGCGAAGGTGCCCCCGAACCCGCAGCACTCCTCGGCGCCCGGCAGCTCCACCAGCTCCAGCCCCTCCACGGCCTCCAGCAGCCGCCGGGGCCGCTCGCCCAGCCCCAGTCCGCGCAGCCCGTGACAGGTGGGGTGGTACGTCACCCGGTGCGGGTAGTACGCCCCGACGTTCGTCACGCCCAGCACGTCCACCAGGAACTCCGTCAGCTCGTACGTCTTCGGCACCACCGGCGCCAGCGCCGCGGCCAGCGAGTCCCCGCGGCCCTCGGCGCGGGCCCGCTCGCCCAGCCGCGGATACGTCTCCCGCACCATCGCCCCGCACGACCCGGACGGCGTCACGATCGCGTCGAAGTCGCGGAACACCTCGGCGAAGTGGCGGGCCATCGGCTCCGTCTCGTGCCGGTACCCGGTGTTGTAGTGGGCCTGCCCGCAGCAGGTCTGCGCGAGCGGGAAGTCGACGTCGACGCCCAGCCGCTCCAGCAGGCTCACCACGGCACGCCCGGTGTCCGGATAGAGCGTGTCGTTGACGCAGGTCAGGAACAGGGCGACACGCATCGCGGCTCCTTGCTCGTCGGTCGTCCGATGGGTGCAGGTTAGTCGGCGGGCGGCCGGGAGGCCGTCGGGTTCCGTCAGTTGCGGGTACCGGTGAAAAGTGGGCCGGGCCGCGCCGCCCGCCACCGGCCGGTTCCGCCGCGCGGCCCGTACCGGGTCAGGTGCAGGGTCCGGGCATGCGGGGCCCACACGCCGGAGAGATCCCCGACGAGCCCTCCGGCACGGGCCCGCACCCGTACGCGGCCCGACGCGGCGGCCTCCGCCCGGCTCGCCGCCACCGTGCGGCGGTCTCCGCCGGGCCTGCCGCCACCGGTGGCCCGCAGGCGTTCCGCGGTGAACGGCGACGAGGTCCGGTCCGGAGGCCGGGCCGGTGCCACGGCGCCCGCCCCGGCTCGTCGCCACCGTGCGGCGGTCTCCGCCGGGCCTGTCACCACCGGTGGCCCGCAGGCGTTCCGTGGCGAACGGCGAACGGCGAACGGCGAACGGCGAACGGCGAACGGCGAACGGCGAACGGCGACGGGGCCCGGTCCGGAGACCGGGCCGGTGCCACGGCGTCCGCATCACTGGGCACAAGCTGCCGCTGTTCGCCCCTGACCGGACTGATCGCCTCCGTGACCGGTATCTTCTGGGCCCTGCACTGCGCGAGTGACCCGTCACGACAGCGCCACCGGTCTCGAACTGTCCGTCGCGGCCCCGGTGTTGCCGGGCGGCATCGACTTCGACGGGGGCAGGGACACGCTCGCGGCGCCGCCGCGGATGTGTTCCTGCCGGGGGCCCCGCGGGAGGCGATGAACCTTCAGGACGTCTCCGCGCGGCCGCAGACCGTCGTCACGGGCGTCCCGCTCGTGCCGCCGGTGCTCGGTCCGCGGGCGGCCCGCCAGATCGCCGCGGCGCGGCCCGGCCGCAGGGCGCAGGCCCCCGGCCGAGCCCGTCCGCGCACCTGAGGGCCGTCCGCTGCCGTGCGGCGCAGCCGCACACCGCGCCAGCCCCGCGCCTCCGCGCCGGGCGCCACCTGCCCCGTCGAGAAGGAACCCGCCATGCGCCAGCCGCCCCTCCGCCGGACCTGCGCGGCCCTCGCCGCCGTGACCTCCCTCTCCCTCGCCGCGGCCGCCTGCTCCGGCACCACCGAGGACGCCACCGGCCACGGGAGGACCGCCGGCTCCCCGGGCGCCACGGCCGACCCGGCCGCCGAGCTCAAGCGGGACCTGACCGTCGGTTTCCTGCCCAAGCAGGTCAACAACCCCTACTTCACCGCCGCCGACAGGGGAGGCCGGAAGGCGCTGGAGGAACTCGGCTCGTCCTTCACGGAGGTCGGCCCCTCCAGCGGCGCCGACACCTCGGGCCAGGTGTCCTACGTCAGCACGCTCACCCGGCGGCGGGTCGACGCGATGGCCGTGTCCGCGCAGGACCCCGGAGCCCTGTGCACCGCCCTCAAGCAGGCCATGAGCGACGGCGTCAAGGTCGTCACCTACGACTCCGACACCCGGCCGGAGTGCCGCAACGCCTTCGTGTCGCAGGCGTCGTCGGAGGACCTCGGACGCACCCAGGTGCAACTGCTGGCCCGGCAGATCGGATACCGGGGCGAGATAGCGATCCTGTCCGCCGCGCGGACCGCGACGAACCAGAACGCCTGGATCGGGTTCATGAAGGACGAGCTGAAGGACCCCAAGTACCGGAACATGAAGCTCGTCGAGGTCGCCCACGGCGACGACGACGCCCAGAAGTCCTTCCAGCAGACCCGGAGCCTGCTCGCGGAACACCCGCGGCTGAAGGGGATCATCTCCCCGACCACGGTCGGCATCAGGGCCGCCGCCCGGTACCTGTCGGGCTCCCCGTACAAGGGCAAGGTCCGCCTGACCGGCCTCGGCACGCCGAACGACCTGCGCACCTACATCAAGGACGGCACCGTCGAGGCCTTCGAGCTGTGGGACCCGGCCAGGCTCGGCGAACTCGCCGCCCGCACCGCCGTCGCCCTGGTCTCCGGTCAGATCACCGGCAAGGAGGGCGAGACGTTCACGGCGGGCCCGATGGGCGAGTACACCATCGGCCGGGGCGGCGTCATCAGCCTCGGCAGGCCGACCGTGTTCGACGCGAAGAACATCGACCGGTTCAGGTTCTGACCAGCCGGGGGCCCGTGCCCTGCCCGTCCCTGCCCCCTGATCTGCCCGTCCCTGCCCCTGCCCTGCCCGCAACCCCGGCCTTCCCGGCGGCCCCGGACGCTCACGGTCCCCCTCTCGGGCCTGCGATCCGGCGCCCCCGCGCCCCCGCGTCCCGGCACGCCCCGCAGGCCCGCCGCGCCCCCGGAGGAACCTCCGGGGCCCGCGGCGCATCGGGCGCGGCCCGTCGGCACCACCGTCGCGCCGCCGCCGGGCGCCCGCCCGGCGGCCGCACCGGGCCTTCCGCGGACGGCTGCGGGACCGCACTCCGCTGTTCCCCGCTGTGCGCCGCCGCCGCAGCCGTCCCGCTCACCTCCCTCCAGCCGGGCGCCCGCCGTCACCCACGGGCGCCACGGCCGCCGGGCTCCTCCCGGAGGAGTCCCGGAGCGGACCGGGTCCGGGGGCGCGGCCACCGGGCACGGACGCCGCCGCGCGGTGCGCCGACCGGGTCCGGTGGTACGCCGCTCCAGCCTCTCCGCCCCCCGGCCCGCCAGGAAAAATGTCACGCCCTCGGGGGGAAACACCGCAAGGTCATGTGCTGAACTGGGACACCGTTCGAAAATACGTCCGCACCGGGAGCCCCGTTGACCGACAGCTACCGTCAGCCCGGAGTCGTCCTCACCGACCACCGGTTCACCGTGCCCCTCGACCACGACGACCCGGCCGGAGAAACGATCGAGCTGTACGCCCGCGAGGCCGTCGCCAGCGACAGGGCCGGCCGGGACCTGCCGTGGCTCGTGTACCTCCAGGGCGGCCCGGGTTTCGGCGCGAACCGGTTCGTCGGCAGGCAGGCCTGGCTCGACCGCGCCCTCGACGAGTACCGCGTCCTCCTCCTCGACCAGCGCGGCACCGGGCACTCCACCCCCGCCACCCGCCAGACCCTCCCGCTGCGCGGCGGACCCGCAGCGCAGGCCGACTACCTCACGCGCTTCCGCGCCGACTCCATCGTCCGGGACTGCGAGCTGATCCGCCGCGGGCTGACCGGCGGCGCCCCCTGGACCGTCCTCGGCCAGAGCTACGGCGGCTTCTGCGCCGTGACCTACCTCTCCCTCGCCCCGGAGGGCCTGAGCACCGCCCTGATCACCGGCGGCCTGCCCTCCCTGACCGCCCACGCCGACGACGTCTACCGGGCGGCGTACCCACGCATCGCCCGCAAGGCCGCCGCGCACTACGCCCGCTACCCGCAGGACGTGGCACGCGCCCGGCGCATCGCCGACCACCTCCTCACCCACGACGTGACCCTGCCCGGCGGCCACCGCCTCACCGTCGAGGCCTTCCAGTCCCTCGGCATCCTCCTCGGCACCGCAGACGGCACCCACCGCCTGCACCACCTCCTGGAGGACGCCTTCGTCCCCGCCTCCGGTGGCCCCGCCCTCTCCGACGCCTTCCTCGAACAGGTCCGGGCCCAGGTGTCGTACGCGGGGCACCCCCTGTACGCGCTCGTCCACGAGACGATCTACGCCCAGGACGCGCGGCCCACCGCCTGGGCGGCCGAACGGGTGCGCGCGGAGTTCCCGCAGTTCGACGCCGCCAAGGCCCTCGCGGGCGACGAGCCGGTGCTCTTCACGGGCGAGACGGTCCACCCCTGGATGTTCGACTGCGACCCGGCGCTGCGCCCGCTGCGCGAGACCGCGGACCTGCTCGCCGCCCGCACCGACTGGCGGCCGCTGTACGACCCGGCGCGTCTCGCCGCCAACGAGGTGCCGGTCGCCGCGGCCGTCTACCACGACGACATGTACGTCGACGCCGCGCACTCCCTCGGCACCGCCCGCGCGGTCCGCGGCCTGCGCACCTGGGTGACCGACGAGTTCGAGCACGACGGCGTGCGCGCCGAGGGCCCGCGCGTCCTCGGCCGCCTGATCGCCCTGGCCCGCGACGAGGTGTGACGGGAGCGTGTCACTCCCTGACCGTCCGGGGCGCGTCACTCCCGGGCGGGCAGCGGGGCGTCCCGGCGCCCCGCGCGTCCTCGGGCGCGCGGGCGGGGGAGCGGCGCTCGGGGCGCAGCCTCAGGCCCTCGGGCATCAGCGTCAGGCGTTCGGCGACCCGCAGCCGGTAGCGGGGGTCGGCACGCAGGTCGTAGCGGCGCAGCAGCAGGCCGAGCACCAGCGTGGCCTCGTGCAGCGCGAACTGCCGCCCGATGCAGGCCCGCGCGCCCGTCCCGAACGGCTTGAACACGTGCGGCGGCCGGGAGCGCACCGCCCGGGCGTCGAAGCGGTCCGGGTCGAACTCCTCGGCGTCCGGTCCCCACACCTCGGGGTCGCGGTGCAGCATCGGCACGAGGATCAGCGCCCACGCGCCGCGCCGCATCGGATGCTCGCCCGCCAGCACCGTGTCCTCGCGCGCCTCCCGGGCGAACGCGGGTGCTGTCGGCCACAGCCGCAGCGACTCGTCCAGCACCCGGCGGACGTACCGGAGCCTCGCGACCTGCTCGTAGCCCGGTTCCGGGTCGTTGCCCCAGACGCGGTCCACCTCGGCGCGGGCGCGGGCGGCGGCCCCGGGGTGCCGGGACAGGTAGTGCAGCGCGAAGGAGAGCGCGCCCGAGGTGGTCTCGTGGCCCGCGACGAGGAAGGTGATGACCTGCCGCCGCACGTTCTGCGGCGACAGCCGCTCGCCGGTGCCGGGGCGGGCGGTGGCGAGCATCCGGTCGAGCAGGTCGCCGTGCCCGCCGCCGTGCGCCCGGCGCTCGGCGATCAGGTCGTCCACCGTGCGGTTCAGGAGGGCGATGTCGGCGGCGTTGCGGCGGCCCGCCCCGCGCAGCAGCAGCCGGGCGAGCGGCGAGGGCACGGTGTTGCGGCGCTGCGCGTGGGCGAGGGTGCCCACCATCGCGGTGACGAAGGGGTGCGGCCGGTCCCGGTCGAAGGACCCGAAGTCGTGCCCGAAACCGGTGCGGGCGATGGTCTCCAGCGTCAGTTTCGTCATGTCGCCGGGCACGTCCACGGACCCGCCCGCCCGTGCCGCCGCGTCCCAGTGCTCCATGAGCCGCCCGGCGACCGACAGCATCGTCGGGTGGTATCCGGCCATGGCCTCCCGGCTGAAGGCCGGCGCCAGGATGTCGTGGGCGAGCTGCCAGTTCGGCTCGTGGTTGTACGCCGTGAACAGGCCGTCCCCGGCGATCGGCCGCAGGTTGGCGATGCCCAGCCCGACGTGCTTGGCGAACCGGGTCTCGTCCGCCAGGTCCGCGACGAGGCGCGCGCCCCAGACGAACACGAACTCCTTGCCGAAGGCGTTGCGCCGGAAGATCGGTCCGAGTTCCCGCGCGAAGCGCACGGAGTCCTGCAGGGGAGTGCGCCGGTTCACCCCCAGCACGTCGCCGAGCAGCGGGAGGCGGCGCGGCGGGTGCGGTACGCGGTGCAGCTCGGGCCAGCCCTGTCCGGCGTCCCGGAAACCCTTCGGCAGTCCGGTCCCGGTCGTCTGCGCCATGACGCGATCTCCCTCGATCCGGCGGCACGTGTCGGGCACCCGCACGGGTCCCGTCCCCGGGGTTCCGCACACCGGAACCCCGCTCAGGAGGCTCCCGTGCCCGAGCACCCACGGTGTTGTACGTGAATTCAATAACGTGTCCCAGTCTCGTCCGGTCCCTGAAGGGCCGTCAAGTAAGGTGCGGGCATGGCCGCGAACCAGGGCGAGCGCACACGTCGCCGGCTGAGCACCGGGGAGCGCAGGGAGCAACTGCTGTCCGTCGGGGCGCGGCTGTTCTCGGAGAACCCCTACGACGAGGTCTGGATCGAGCAGGTCGCCGAGATCGCCGGTGTATCGCGGGGCCTGTTGTACCACTACTTCCCGACGAAACGGGACTTCTTCGCCGCGGTCGTGGAGCGGGAGAGTGAGCGCATGCTGCGGCTGACCGCCGCCGTGCCCGGTGTTCCGGTGCGGGACCAGCTCGCGGCCGGACTCGACACCTACCTGGAGTACGTCGAGGCCCACGCGCACGGCTACCGCGCCTTCCACCGGGCCGACGCGGCGGGCGACCAGGCGGTGCGCCGGGTCTACCGCAAGGCGCTGGCCGCCCAGGAGCGGCAGATCCTCGCGGCGCTGGCCGCCGATCCCGAGTTCGGCCCGGCGTACGGGGAGCGGCCCGATGTGCGGCTCGCGGTGCGCGGCTGGCTCGCGTTCACCACGGCGGTCTGCCTGGAGTGGCTGCGCGACCGCGAACCGACCCGCCGCCAGGTGCGCGACCTGTGTGCCCGCGCCCTGCTGGGGGTCGTCTCGGTCTGATGTGCGGCACGGTCCGTCGACCGTACCCGGTTGGCCCGCACCCGGATCTCCGATAGGTTAGGTGAGCCTTACCTAATGGATTGGGGTGATGGGGATGGGTGACAGCTCCGCGCGGACGGCCGCGCCCGCCGCCGCCGAGCGGGCCCGTTCGGTGCTCGCCACCGCATGGTCCTGCGGGGTGACCGCCGAGGGCGGCCGGGAGGAACTCGTCGGCGCGCACATCGTGGCCGACGACGGCCGGGTCCTGCTGCGCGCGCCGGACGACAGCGCCCTGCTCGCCGCCGCGGTCTGCGCGCCCCGCGGCGAGCCGTCCGCGGTGCTGGAGTTCGCCGACGCCGCGCCCGTCCCGGTGCGGGACCGCGTCCGGGCCCGGGTGTGGCTCGCGGGCGTGTGCCGGACCGAGGGGCACCGGCTCGTCCTGCGGCCCGCGCGCGTCGTGCTGCGGGACCGGTCGGGCACCGTCGTCGTCGGCCCGGACGACTTCGCCGCCGCCCGGCCCGACCCCCTCGCCGAGGCCGAGGCCCGGCTGCTCACCCACCTCGCCGACCGCCACCCCGAGGCGGTGGAACGGCTCACCCGGCTCGTCGGCCGCGACAGCCTGCACGGCGCGGTGCGGGTCCGCCCGCTCGCCGTGGACCGGCACGGCCTGACGCTGCGCGTCGAACGGGCCCGCACCCACGGCGACGTACGCCTCGCCTTCCACCGGCCGGCCGACGACGTCGCACAGCTCACGGAACGCGTGCGCGTACTGCTGGCGCGGGCGGGCGCCCGGTCCTGCCCGCGCGGCCTGCAGCGGCAGCGCGCGGACGGCGACGGGTGACGCGGCCGGCCCGCCCGCGAGGTCCGCGCGTCCGCGCGGCTACCAGGCGCCGTCCTCGACCGGGGCGCCCGGCGCGTCCTTGAGCGGCTGGACCTGCTGCGGTTCCGGTGCCTGCCACGGCTCGTGGTCGTCCCCCAGCCACTCCCCGACCGGCTTCACGCCCCGCAGAGTGCCGGTCGGGTCGAGGTCCTCGGCGTCCTCGTCGTAGTAGTCGTACCAGGGAAGGCCCGCCCGGGTGTACGCGGCGCGGTCCACCGGCGACGGCGGCGGGGCCTCGCCCGTGATGCGGCGCCACTCGGGCGGTGTCACCAGGTGCACGAAGACCCGGCCCGCGGGCCGCTCGGCCCAGTCGCCCGGCCGCCGGTCGTCCTTGTACACCTCCTGCCGCATCGAACCGCCCACGCCGAGCCCCATCGCCGCGCCGCCGCGCGGAGCCGCCGCCGGTGCGGCCGGGGCCGCACCGAAGCCGGGAGCCGCCCCGTACGCCGGGGCCGCGCCGGGCGCGAACGGCGGCGGCATCGACCGCGCCCGCTCCGCCCGGCGGCGCGCCTCCTCCTCGCGCTCGGCCCGCCACTTGGCCAGCTCACGGTCGTTCAGCGGGAACGTCTGGAGCTGTACGCCGCCCCAGGTCTCCTCGCCGGTGACCTGGCCCTCGACGGTCGCGCCCAGGCCCAGCGGCACCGCCACGAACTGGCGGACCGTGCCCTTGCCGGACTTGATGCCGTCCAGCCAGGGCTGACGCGGCAGCACCACGTAGTTCTGCGCGCGGTGTGAGAGCCGGTCGCTCCACGGGCGGCCCGAGATCGCGCACACCTTGCCCACGCCGACCTGCAGCGCGGCCGGTTCGGTGGTACCGCCGAAGCTCAGCCACATCGCCTCGCGCAGATACACCGGCAGCATCACCCCGCCGCGCGCCAGCCACTGCTCGGGCACGGTGCCGGGGTAGTCGGTGACGCGGCGGACCGGGAACTCGCCCAGGCCGGGCGGCAGCGGGTGCGTACCGGTCTCCGGCAGGCGCAGCGTGCGGATGAACCGCACCGCCACCCCTCCCGGCAGCCGCAGTGTGTTGCCGTCGATCCGCACCGTGCCGTCGGTCATCGATACGTCCCCTCCGTCGCCGGCCCGTGCGCGCCGGCGAGTCCTCTGCGCGCCTGCTCGTCCGTTTGTCTCTGCGGGTACCGTGCGGGCCGCCGTGCGGGCGGGCCCGCCGGGTCCGTCACCTGGGACGAACGGCGGTGTCCTTCCGGTTCCGGCTCAGCCGGTCGCGCAGCGCGGTGATCCGGGGGAGCTTCTCGCGCTCCTCGCGCGCGTTGCGGTCCAGTTCCTCGAACAGCCGCTGTGAGCGGTGCTCGATGTCCATCTCGTCGAGGATGCGGTTCACCTCGGTCAGTACCGCGCCGTGCAACTGCCAGTGCAGGACGTCGTCCTGCACCTGCTGGAGCAGCAGCCCGGCCAGGCGGTCGCGGGTCGTGCCGGCCTGCCGCAGCGCGCCCGAGAGCCGTTCCTCGGCGGACTCGGCGTTCGAGCTGGTGCTGGAGGTGACCAGCACCGCGAAGCTCACCACCGCGTCGCCGATCTCCGACAGCAGCTCCTCCACGGTCGCGCCGGTCTCCGGCGGGAACAGCGGGTCCGGTTCGCGTTGCTTCGCCATGTCGGTCAGGGTGCGGGCCAGCACCCGGAGCACCACCGTGCAGATCTCCAGGGTGTCCAGGCCGGTGCGCAGCACGACCCGGTGCAGCAGGCCTTCACGCACGCGCGGGTTGAGCCGCAGGCTGTCCTCGGCCTGCCGGAGGGCCGCGTCCACCTCCACGATGTCGTGGTCGAGGCGCCGCGCCTCGTGCAGCCGCTCGGCCGCCCGGTGCGCCGGGGTCTGCCCCGCCGCCTCCTCACCCATGCGCAGCATCAGTTGCCGCACCCGGCGGGCCAGGCCCTCGATGGACTCGCCCGCCTCGTCCACCCACACCGGCGGCGCCAGCAGCAGATTGCAGGCGAGCCCGACGCTCGCGCCGATCAGGGTCTCCACGACCCGGGCCCACGCGGTGTCGCCGTGGGTGGTGACACCGAGGACCAGCATCGCGCTGATCGCCACCTCGGGCACGAACTCCTCGGCCCGCACGAACCGCCCCACCACCAGCGAGGCGACGATGAGCAGCCCGAGACTCCACCACGTCAGACCCACCAGCAGGCTGAAGGCGATGGCCACGAGGACACCGGTCACCACCGCGTTCACCCGCCGGAAACCCGTGGTGATGGTGGCGTACAGGGTGACCTGGACGACCAGCAGTGCGGTCAGCGGCGCGGTCAGCGGCGCGGCCTCGGGACTCAGCCGCAGCGCGATGACGTACGACACGACCGCCGCGAACGCCGAACGCAGGGTCTGCTCCAGCACCGGATCGTGGCGGCGCTTCACGAACTCGACGCCGCGCGCCGTCACCTCACGTACCTTTCGCATCCTGGAGGCTGTTCCCCGCCTGCCGGGTAATCGAACGTGCCCGCCGTGACCGCAGCCGTCCGGTGGGCCCGCCGGCCCTCGGCCGGCCGGCCCGCGGAGGGACGCGAGAAGGGCGCCGTCCCTCCGGGCGTCCGTCCGGTGGGCCCGCCGGCCCTCGGCCGGCCGGCCCGCGGAGGGACGCGAGAAGGGCGCCG
>DASTDN010000281.1:0-17754 GCA_035710365.1 Streptomyces sp.
CACGTCCGGCTCCACGGGCCGGCCCAAGGGCGTCGGCGTGACCCACCGCAACGTCGTGGAACTGGTCACCGACCGCTGCTGGAACCGCGACCACCACCGCCGCATGCTGGTGCACTCGGCGATCGGCTTCGACGCCTCCACCTACGAACTGTGGGTGCCGCTGCTCGGCGGCGGACAGCTCGTGTTCTGCCCCGGCGACGGCACGGACCTCGCCGAGATCGACCAGACCGTCCGCATCCACGGCGTCACGGCCGCGTACTTCACGATGGGCCTGTTCCACATCCTCGCCGACGAGGGCCTGGACACCCTCAAACTCCTGGAGGAGGTGTGGACCGGCGGCGACGTCGCCTCCCCGCAGGCCCTCCAGCGGGTGCTGACGCACTGCCCGGACACCGTCCTCACGCACAGCTACGGACCCACCGAGACCACCTTCGCCTCGCACCACCAGCGCTTCACCGTCGGCGAGCGCGTCCTGCCCGGCGTGTACCTCGGGACGCCCCTCGACAACACCCGCGTCTACGTCCTCGACGAGCGGCTGCGGCCCGTACCGCGCGGCGTGGCGGGGGAGATGTACCTCGCAGGCACCCAGGTGGCGCGCGGCTACGTCGGCCGGCCGGGGCTGACCGCGGAACGCTTCCTGCCCGACCCGTTCGGCGCGGACGGCGGACGCATGTACCGCACCGGCGACCTCGTGCAGTGGACCGCCGACGGCGAACTCCGCTTCCTCGGCCGCGCCGACGGCCAGGTCAAGCTGCGCGGCTTCCGCATCGAACCCGGCGAGATCGAGGCGTCCCTCGCCCGGCACCCGGCCGTCGGCCAGGCCGCCGTCCTCGTCCGCGACGACGGCCCCGGCGGCAAGCGCCTCGTCGCCTACGCCGTGCCGCGCGCCGGACACGACCTGACCGCCCCCGGCCTGCTGCGCTGGGCGGCGGACGAACTCCCCGAACACATGGTGCCCTCGGCGGCCGTCCTGCTCGACGCGATCCCGCTGACCGTGAACGGCAAACCCGACCGCAAGGCGCTGCCCGCCCCCGCGCCCGCCGAACGCACCACCGGACGCGCCCCGCGCACCCCGCGCGAGGAACTGCTGTGCGGCCTGTTCGGCGAGGTGCTCGGCGTGCGGGACGTCGGCATCGACGACAGCTTCTTCACGCTCGGCGGCCACTCCCTGCTCGGCGTCCGCCTGATCAGCCGGATGCGCGCGGTCCTCGGCCTCGAACTCGGCGTACGGGACCTGTTCCGCACCCCGACGGTCGCCGGGCTGCTCGCCGACGAGCCGACCGGCTTCGACCCGATGGGCGTCGTCCTGCCCTTCCAGACCAGGGGCAGCAGGCCCCCGCTGTTCTGCCTCCACCCGGGCACCGGCGTCGGCTGGACCTACGCGGGCCTCACCCGGCACCTCGGCCCCGACCAGCCCCTCTACGCCATCCAGGCCCGCGCCCTCGGCGAACACGGCCACGACTCGCCGTCCGTGGAGGCCATGGTCGACGACTATCTGCCGCTGATCCGCGAGGTGCAGCCGCACGGCCCCTACCGCTTCCTCGGCTGGTCCTTCGGCGGCACCGTCGCCCACGCCCTCGCCGTCCGCCTGGCCGGCCTCGGCGAACGCACCGACCTGCTGGCCATGATGGACGTCCACCTGCTGCCCACCGAGCCGGAACGGCGCCGCATGACGCCGGCCCAGAAACGCGACATGCTCGTCGGCGACGCGTCGGACGAACCCGAGGACGCCCCCTTCGACGTGGAGGCCCTCATCGAGCTGGTCCGGCTCACCGACCCCGTGCTCGGCGCCTTCTCCGACGACGAGATCCGCTCCGTCATCGGCGCGTCCATCAACCACGCCGAAATCATGAACCTGTATTCCCCGCACCCCGTGAAAACCGACCTGGTGTTCCTGGCGGCCCTGGAGGAAGGGGAAACGGAGAACAATCTCGCGCAGAACTGGCTGCCCTATGTCGACGGCACCGTCGAAAACCATCTGATCGGGGTTCCCCACACCAGAATGGGAGAACCCGAACCGCTCGCCCTGATCGGCCGCGTCCTTTCCGAGAAACTGAGGAGCCTGTCATGACCAACCCCTTCGACGACGCCGACGGAACCTTCCACGTCGTGACCAACGCCGAGGACCAGCACGCCCTGTGGCCCGTCTTCGCGGACATTCCTGCAGGCTGGGACACGGTCTGGGGTCCCGGTACCCGTGCCGACGCCCTGGAGTACGTCGCCGCGAACTGGACCGACATCCGCCCCCGGAGCCTCGTCGCCCAGTATTCCTGAACCTGCCGGAATTGCATGCAGGAACACGTAAGGCCGCGCCCCGTGAAAACACGGGGCGCGGCCTTACGCGTTTCCGTGCCGGAATTCTCATCTGCCGTCGTACTGCCGCCACAACTTCCCCTCCGGCGCCGCCTCGGAACCTATATTTCTGACCATGCGACGACGGAATGTGCAGACCCTGCTGGCAGGTACGGCCTCGGATTCCCACACCTGGAACCTCGTCTACCTCCAGCTCTTCTTCGAGGAACTGGGGCACCAGGTGCGCAACCTGGGCCCCTGCGTCACCGACGAGCTGCTGACCGCCGCCTGCGCGGCCGAGCGGCCCGGTCTGGTGGTCCTCAGCAGCGTCAACGGGCACGGGTACCGCGACGGACTGAACGCCGTGCGCGCCCTGCGCGCGGCCGGCCTGCACCCGCCCGTCGTCATCGGCGGCAAGCTGGGCGTCGCCGGGCAGACCGACCCCGAGCGCCGCGAACGGCTCCTGGAGGCGGGCTGCGCGGCCGTCTTCGACGACGGGGACACCGCGGCACTGCGGACCTGGCTCGACGAGACCTTCGACCGACGGGCAGCGGCGTGAACACCGCGGCCGGTCTCACCACCCCGCCCCGGTCCACCACCCGGGCCCGGGTCGCCGCCCCGGACCCGGTTCGCGCCCCGGACCCGGTCCAGGCTCCGGCCTCCGAGGCCGGGGTCACGGCCTTCGGCCGGTTCGTCGCCGCCGCGTCCGCCGCCGGCCGCCTCGTCGTCCAGCCCCGCATGGGATTCGGCGACCCCCGCGCGATGCGCACCGGCCTGGAACGCACCAGCTCCGCCGCCGCCACCACCGTCGGCACCCTCACCATCGACAGCTACACCCGCGTCGGCGACCTCGCCGGAGCACGCGCCGCCCTCGCCGAAGGGCTCCCGCTCAACGGCTACCCCATCGCCACCCACCCCGCCGGCGTCACCCGCGGCCTGCTCGGCGCCGCCCCGGCGCCCGGCTTCCCCGTCCAGGTCCGGCACGGCTCCTCCCGGCCCGAACCGATCATCCGCGCACTGACCGCCGCCGGACTCGACGCCACCGAGGGCGGCCCCGTCTCCTACTGCCTGCCCTACGGCCGCACCCCCCTCACCGAGTCGGTCGACAACTGGGCCCGCGCCTGCGAACTGCTCGCCGCCCTGGCGCCCGCCCCCCGCGTCCCCCACCTGGAGAGCTTCGGCGGCTGCATGCTCGGCCAGCTCTGCCCGCCCGCCCTGCTGGTCGCGCTGAGCCTGCTGGAAGGACTGTTCTTCGTCCGCCGCGGCATCCGCAGCATCTCCCTCAGCTACGCCCAGCAGACCGACGCCGCCCAGGACACGGAGGCGATCCGCGCACTCGGCCGGCTCGCCGGGGAGTTCCTGCCGCCCGACGTGGACCGGCACGTGGTGCTCTACACCTACATGGGCGTCTTCCCCCGCACCCGGCACGGCGCGACCCGCCTGCTGGAGGACTCCGCGCGCCTCGCCGTGCACGCCGGGGCACAGCGGCTGATCGTGAAGACGGCCGCCGAGGCGCACCGCATCCCGACCGTCGAGGAGAACGTCCGCGCCCTGGAGACGGCGGCCGCCGCCGCGGCCCTCGCCGAGTACCGGCCGGACACCCCCGACGGCGCCGACAACGAGGTCTACCGCGAGGCACGGACCCTCCTGGAAGCCGTACTCGAACTCTCCGACGACCCCGGCCGCGCCCTGCGCACCGCGTTCGCCCGAGGCGTCCTGGACGTCCCGTACTGCCTGCATCCCGACAACGCCGGCCGCAGCCGCAGCTTCGTCGGCCCCGACGGACGGCTCCACTGGTCCGACGCCGGACGGATGCCCGTCGCGCCGCACGCGGCACGCGGCGCCCGCACCCCCATGACCGCCGGCGGCCTGCTGCGCGCCCTGAACGGCGTCGCCGACCGCTACGACGCCCCCGCCGGTGCCCCGCCGGCCGGCGCCCGGGCCCGCCCCGACCCACTCCCGGTCCCCGCGCGCACCCCGGGGGACCCCCGCCCGAGCACCGCACCGGCGCGGCCCGCTCCGCCCCCGCGCCCCTCGCACGCCCGGCCCGCCGACATGCCCACCGGACAAGGAGACGACATGGACCTCACCACCCCACCCGCGCTCGGCGACCACCTGGCCTCCCCGACCCTGCGGTCCGCGATGCTCGTCCAGCAGGAAGCCCTGCACGCGGCGCGGGAGTACCTGCGCGGCCAGGACTTCGTCGAACTGCTGCCGCCGCTCGTCGGCCCCGTCACCGACCCCGGCGGCCGGGGCGCCAAGGCCCTCGACGTCGACTACTACGGCCGGCCGTACAAGCTCATGACCAGCGCCATCCTCTACACGCAGGCCTCGCTGAAGGGCTTCCCGCGAATGTTCTACATCGCGCCCAACGTCCGGGTGGAACCCCCGGAGACCGCCGGCACCGGCCGCCACCTCGTGGAGTTCCACCAGATCGACGTGGAGATGGCGGGCGCCACCCGCCAGGACGTCCAGGAGATCGCCGCCGGTCTGCTCACCCACGTCGTGGAGCACGTCTGGACGGCCGTGCCCGGCGAACTGCGCGCCCTCGGCCGCGACGAGCTGGACTTCGCGGAACTGCGCTCCGGCAAGTTCGACGTCCGCACCCACGAGGAGGCCGTGACGCGGCTGGTGGCGAGCGGTCACCCGCAGAGCCGCGACGCCGAGATCGACTGGGAGGGCGAACGCCTGCTGTCCCTCGAATCGGACCGGCCCTTCTTCGTCAACGACTACCCGAAGGGCTCGCGCGGCTTCTACGACCGCGAGGACCCCGACCACCCGGGCCTGCTGCGCAACTTCGACCTCATCGCCCACGGCGGCTACGGCGAACTCGTCAGCGGCAGCGAACGCGAGTCCGACTACGCGACCCTCGTCACCCGCATGCGCGAGAGCGGCGAGAACCCCGCCAAGTACGCCTGGTACCTGCAACTCGCCCGCGAGGGCATCAGCCCCAGCGCCGGTTTCGGCATGGGCCTGCAGCGCCTGGTCCGCTTCCTCACCGGCCTCGACGCCCTGTGGCAGGTCAGCGCCTACCCGAAGCTTCCGGGAGTGATCGCGCCGTGAACGCCCTGCACGCCACCGGATTCCCCGAGGACCAGGTACGGACCCGGGCCCGCACCGGCACCGCGACGGTCTTCCCGTCCGCCCGCGCCTACGGCGGTGAACTCTTCGGCGCCGTACACCCCGCCCCCGAGGAGACCCACCAGGCGCCCGACGACCTCGACCGGCTCCGCATCGTCCCCCCGGTGTTCATGCCGCGCCGCCTGGAGAAACTGATCGACGAAGGCCGCGAACCCATCCACGACGACGTGGACCTGACGGGCTGCCTCGGCGGGTTCACCACCCGGCTGCCCCTGTACCTGTCGGCGTTCGGCTCCACCCGGGCCGGCAACGGCGACCTCGGCCCGGCCTCCGCCCGGCAGGCGGCACGGCTCGGCATACCCATGGTGATCGGCGAGAACATGGTGCCGGTGCACGGCTACCGGCGCGGTCCGGAGGCGGGCGCCACCCGCTCGGCCCTCCTGGAACGCATCGCCGCCTACGCGGAGGCCGTGCCCGACGGCGTCGGCGGAGTCGTCGTCCAGCAGTCCACCGAGGACGCCGACTCCGAGGTGTGGAACCTCCTCTACAGCGACCCCGGCAGCCGCGCCCTGCGCGACTCCGGCCGCCTCGGCTTCGAACTCAAGGTCGGCCAGGGCGCCAAGCCCGGCCTCGGCGGCATGACCGTCGTCGGCGCCGGCGAAGCACGCCGCCTCGCCGGGCAGTTCGGCGTCCACGACGTCCTCGGCGACCCGGAGCGGTGGCTGCGCTGCGCCACGCCCGGCACCTTCACCGAGGAGATCGTCCGCCAGCAACTGCGCTTCATGCGGAACAACTTCCCCCTCGCCCGCACCTGGGTGAAGTTCCACCCGGGCCGCGACATCGCCCGCGCCGCCGCCGTCGCCTGGGAGGCCGGCGCCGACGCGGTCACCGTCGACGGCGCGGAGGGCGGCACCGGCTGGGCGCCGCGCGTCTTCCTCGACCACGTGGGACTGCCGCTCGGGGAGTGCCTGCGCCGCATCGGCCGGCCCGCCGGGGACCTCCTGGTCACCGGCAGGATCTGGGAGGGCGGCCGGGCCCTGCGCGCCCTCGCCCTCGGCGCCCGCGCGGCGGGCCTCGGCCGCGCGGCCCTCCTCGCCGTGGACGAGGACCCCGACGAGGGACTCGTCCGCCTCGCCGACGCACTCGCCCTGGAGCTGCGGCTGCTGATCAGCGCGGTGGGCAAGTACCGGGCCGCCGATCTCGACCCGGCCGACCTGTGGGACCCGGCCCCGCCCGCCGCCCTCCACCCTGCGGAACCGTCCGGCACCCCCGCCGGGGTCCCGCGATGACCGGCACCGGCGGGGCGGCACGCGCGGGAGACGTCCTGGACGCGCGCCGCACCCCGGCCGGCGGCGGGCCGGCGGCCACGGACCGCGCTCCGTCCGGCGACGAACGGCGCCGCACCCCCCGGGCGCCCGCCCGTACGCCCGTGGCGCGCGGGCCCCGGCGGCCCGCCCGCCCCCGCCGGCTCCGGCCGCGCCCCGGCACCGGCGGCACACTCCGCGGCGCCCTCCGCAAGCAGCGTCCCACGAGCCCGCCGAACACCGAAGGAACCGCGGCACGGCCCCCGGCACGGGCGCGGGCCGCGCCCCTCACGGGCGCCGGGCCCCGTACCGGCCGGGCCACGACCCGGCCGGGCACCGGCCGGACCCTCGTGCGCGCCGGGTTCCGCCTCACCGGCCCCGACGGGCTGCCGGGCGTGACCGTCGACGCCGCGCCGGGCCTCGGCGGCACGCCCGGCACGTCTCACGCCGGCGCGGTGGCCACCCGCGCCCTCGCCGAGGCGGGCCTCGGCCACCTCGGCGGCCACCTCCGGCTGCGCGTCTACGGCAGGGAGCCGGCCGCCGCCGCCACCGCACGCGCCGTCCGCCGGGCGGTGCGCCGAGCCGTCACCACCCGCCACCGCCCCTGACCCGAAGCACCCCTGCGCCGACCGCCCCACACCCCCTCCGCCTCCCGCCCCACTCACTCCCACAGAACGGGTACGTCCATGGACACCACCGCGCACCCCCCGGTCCCCTGGGGACGGATCTCCTCCCTGGTGGGTGGCCAAGCCGCCGTCCAGCTCGGCAGCTTCGCCCTGCTCATCGCCATGAACTGGACCGCCGTCGAACTCGGCGGCACCCGCGCGGTCACCCTTCTGACGCTCGCCGCCACCGTGCCCCGCGCGCTGATGCTCATCTTCGGCGGCGCGGTCGCCGACACCCTGGGCCCGCGCTTCGTCCTGCTGCGCACCACCAGCGCCCGCGTCGCGGTGCTCGCCGTGGGTGCCGTCCTGACGGCCACGGCCGAGTCGCTGTGGCCGCTGGTGGCGATCGCCCTGGTCGAGGGGGTGCTGCTGGGCCTCGCCGGCCCCGCCTCCGGAGTGCTGCTGCCGATGCTCGCCCGCGGGGAGCATCTGACCCGCGCCAACTCCCTGTACGCGATGGTGCTCCGTGTCGCCCCGATCCTCGGAGCCCCCGGCGGAGCGTTCCTCATCGCGGTCGGCGAACTGTGGGTCGCGATGGCCCTCGGCGCGGTCACCGGGCTGATCTGGCTCGGCTGCCTGCTGCACGTCACCCACGGTTTCACCCGCCCGGAGCCCGAGCCCGGCGTCTCCCTGCTGCGGCGCTCCGGCGACGGCTTCCGGCTGCTGGCCGCGCACCCGCGCCTGCGCTGGATGTTCGTCGCCTCCCTCTCCCTCGACATGGCCTTCAGCTGGCCCGCCGAGGTCGCCCTGCCGCTGCTGGTCTCCGAACGCGGCTGGGGCGTGGGCACGGTCGGCGTGGTCCTGGCCGCCTTCAGCGCGGGCGCCCTCGGCTCCAGCGCGCTCGGCGCGGTGCTGGCCCACCGCATCCCCATGTACGTACGCCTCGTCGTGACCGGCGCCGGACTGGCCGCGGGCATCCTGGTGATGGCCCTGATGCCGTCGACGCTGTCGCTGACCGCGGTCGCCGCCGCCGTGGGCCTGCTGTCCGGACTCAACGGCCCGGCCATCGTCACCCTCTACCAGCAGGCCGCGCCCGAGGAGCGGATGGGCGCCGCGATGTCCACGCTGTCCCTCGCCGGCATCGGCACCGCCCCGATCTCCATCGCCGTGTTCAGCTCGCTGTCCCTCGCCCTCGGCGTGCAGACCACCTGGCTGCTGTGCGGCACCATCGCGTTCGTGTCCCCCGTGGCCGCGGTCCTCGCCCTGCGCCACCCGGCCCGCGCGGAGGAACCCGCGCCGGCCCCCGCCGCCGCGGAGTCGCCCGTACCGGCCACGGCGCAGGACCCCGGCCGTGCCGTCCAGGCACCGGAGCCCGTCGCCGCGTCGTCCCCGTCCACCGCCAAGCCGCCCGTGCCGGCGGCCTGAAGGAGGGTCATGACCGTCCTGACCGTTCCCCGACTGCTGCTCCCCAGACGCCTGACGGGTCCGGGCCCCGGCCCGGACCCGGGCGCGGCGGAGCATCTGGCCCCCGGCCCGGAGGTGTGGCTGGTGGACACGACCGAGTACCGCGCGCACGCCCACCGCCGGGCCCCCGCCACCCTGGACGCCCAGGAACTGGCGCGCGCCGCGGAGTTCGTCCAGGCCGCCGACCGCGACTCCTACGTCTGCGCGCACGTCGCCCTGCGCCGCCTCCTCGGTGCCTACCTGGGCCTCGCCCCGTCAGACGTCACCGTGGAACGGGCGCCGTGCCTGCACTGCGACGAACCCCACGGCCGCCCGGTCCTGCCGGACGGCGCACTGCACTTCTCGCTCTCGCACTGCACCGGCCTGAGCCTGCTGGCCTTCGCGACCGCGCCGGTCGGCGTGGACGTGGAGGAGCTGGTGACACCGGCGACCGTCGTCGAGGCGTCCGACGTCCTGCACCCCAGGGAGGCCGCGGAACTGGCGACGCTGCCCGCGACGGAGCGCCCCGCGGCCTTCACCCGGGTGTGGACCCGTAAGGAGGCCTATCTGAAGGGACTCGGCGTGGGCCTCTCCGCCGACCCGGCGTCCGACTACGTCGGCTCCGGCCACGACCCGGCCCCCGTACCGGGCTGGCTCCTCACGGACGTCGCCGTCCCCGGGGGGCACTGCGCGGCGGTGGCACTGCGCGCCCGGTGAGGAGCGCGGCGGCGGGGCGCAGACGCCGACGGCCGGGGGCGACCGCACACCGCTCGCCCCCGGCCGCCGCGTCTCAGCCGACCGAGAGTCCGTACGCGGACAGGACCTCCGTCACCGGCTGGAAGTACGTCGTCCCGCCCGAGGCGCAGGTGCCGCTCACGCCGCTGGGGATGCCCAGCGCGGCGTTGCCGCTGAATCCGGGGCCCGGCTTCTCACCGGGATCCACGCAGACGTTGGCCGCGAAGAGGCCGCTCACGGTGCCTTCCCCGTAGTTCACGGTGACGTTGACCGCGGTGATCGGTGCGCAGTGCAGGCCGGCCGTGCCCGGCATGCAGACCTGCTCGCCGACGACGGGGTTGCGGGCGGTAGTGATGGTGAACGTGCGGCTGTCCATCGCGACCACGCTCGGCGCGAACACGGTGTCGAAGTAGCGCACGATGCCGTAGTCGTTGCCCGGGAAGCTGCTGCCCGCGGAGGTGGCCACCGGCTGGGTGTGCGCGGCGTCGAGGTACCAGGTGCTGCCCGAGGTGATGCAGTGGCCGGCCATCAGGCCGAAGTCCGTGGTGCTGTCGCGGGCGTTGAAACCGACGCGGCAACTGGCGCCGCCGCTGCTGTACAGGACGTCCCCGCCCCGCACGGTCACCACCGCTTCGGTGGCGCTCGCCGGGGAGCTGAAGAGGGCCGCGAGGAGGGCGGCGGCCGCGGCGAAGAAGGACACGCGTCTGAGCATGGATGCCTCCGGGCGTGGTGTCGGGGTGGCGGTGGGACGGGGACGGCCCGGTTCAGCCGACCGAGAGTCCGTACACGGACAGGATCTCCACCACCGGCTGGAAGTACGTCGTCCCGCCCGTGGTGCAGTTGCCGCTGCCGCCGCTGATGATGCCGAGGGCGGCGGTGCCGCTGAAGCCGGGACCCGCCACGTCACCGATCTCCATGCAGACGTTGGCCGAGAAGAGGCCGCTGACGGTGCCTCCCCCGTAGTTCACGGTGACGTTGACCGCGGTGACCCGCCCGCAGCGCAGTCCGCCGGCCAGGCTCGGCACGCAGATCTGCTCGCCGACGACGGGGTTGCGGGCCGAGGTGATGGGATACGTGGTGCCGCCCGCGGCGATCACGCTCGGCGCGGACACCGTGTCGAAGTAGCGCACGACTCCGTAGTCGTTGCCCGGGAAGCTGCTGCCCGCGGAGGTGGCCACCGGCTGGGTGCGCGCGGTGTCGAGGTACCAGGTAGTGCCCGTGGTGACGCAGTGGCCGGTCATCAGGCCGAAGTCCGTGGTGCTGTTGTGGGCGTTGAACCCGACGCGGCAGCGGGTGCCGCCGCTGCTGTACAGGACGTCCCCGCCCCGTACGGTCAGCGCCGCCTCGCCGGCGCTCGCCGGGGAGCTGAAGAGGGCCGCGACAACGGCGAACGCGGCGACGAAGAGGGGCAGGCGTCTGAGCATGGAGTCCTCCGTGAGGTCGGTGGCCCCCCATGGTCGCGCCTGACGGCCCGCCCCAGAAGGGTCCGCGCACCCGCCGGAGCCGGACAGGTCGCTTTTCGGACGCCGCGGGCCGTCCGGCACACCCGCGACGCCGTGGGCGCGGGCAGGCCCCACGTCCCTGAAACCTCCCCGGCGGGCTTGCCGCGGGCGCCCCGGAGCCTTTGCCGGCGGCCCGGCACCGGCCCGCACCGAGCGGGCCGGTGCCGCGTCCGCCACGTCACCGCACCCCCCGAGTAACCGTCCACTTTCGGCCAAGGACGGTCTGTTCGTCACCTGTTGTCCCGCTCCCCGTGCCGGCCGACAGATGATCAACTACCGTGTGCAGCAAGCCCGTTACTCGATTCAGGGAGCACCATGGCCACCCCGCAGCAGGTCCCCGACATCCTCTCGCCCGAATTCGCTGCGAACCCCTATCCCGCCTACCGCGTCATGCGCGAAAGCTTTCCCCTGATCTGGCACGAGGCCACCCAGAGCTACATCGTCTCGCGCTACGAGGACGTGGAGCGCGTCTTCAAGGACAAGGCGGGCGAGTTCACCACCGAGAACTACGACTGGCAGCTCGAACCCGTGCACGGCAAGACGATGATCCAGCTCAGCGGCCGCGATCACGCCGTGCGCCGCGCGCTCGTCGCACCCGCCTTCCGGGGCAACGAGCTGCAGGAGAAGTTCATGCCGGTCATCGAGCGCAACTCCCGCGAACTCATCGACGCCTTCCGGCACCGCGGCTCCGCCGACCTCGTCGCCGACTACGCCACGCACTTCCCGGTCAGTGTGATCGCGGACATGCTGGGCCTCGAAAAGGCCGACCACGACCGCTTCCACGGCTGGTACACCGCCGTCGTCGCCTACTTCAGCAACCTGGCCGGCGACCCGGAGGTGGCCGCGGCGGGGGAGCGGACCCGGGTGGAGTTCGCCGAGTACATGCTTCCGGTCATCCGCGAGCGCCGTGACAACCCCGGCGACGACCTGCTGTCCACGCTGTGCGCCGCCGAGGTCGACGGCGTGAAGATGAGCGACGAGGACATCAAGGCGTTCTGCAGCCTGCTCCTCGCCGCCGGCGGGGAGACCACGGACAAGGCCGTCGCCGGCATCTTCGCCAACCTGATGACGCACCCCGAGCAGCTCGCGGCGGTCCGCGAGGACCGCAGCCTCATCGCCCGCGCCTTCGCCGAGACGCTGCGCTACACCCCGCCCGTCCACATGATCATGCGCCAGTCGGCGACCGAGGTGGAGCTGAGCGGCGGCACGGTCCGCGCCGGTGCCACCGTCACCTGCCTGATCGGCGCCGCCAACCGCGACGAGAACCGCTACCGCGACCCGGACCGTTTCGACATCTTCCGCGACGACCTCACCACCACGACCGCGTTCTCCGCCGCCGCCGACCACCTCGCGTTCGCCCTCGGCCGGCACTTCTGCGTGGGCGCCCTGCTGGCCAAGGCGGAGGTCGAGACCGGCGTCGGACAACTCCTCGACGCCATGCCCGGCCTCCGGCTCGCCGACGGCTTCGAGCCCGTCGAGAAGGGGGTGTTCACGCGGGGCCCGCTGGCCCTGCCGGTCCGCTTCACCCCCGCCTCCGCGGCCTGACCCCGAGGCCACCGACGGCGCGGCGTACGGGCCCGGCACGCGGGGCCCGTACCCGGGTCACTGCGCCACGGGCGTGAACTCCGCCGGCAGCGCCGTCAGACCCCGCATCCAGATCGACGGACGCCAGGTCAGCTCCGCCGGCTCCACCGCGAGCACCAGGTCAGGCAGCCGCTCCAGCAGCGTCTCCACGGCCGTCCGCGCGATGACGTCGGCCAGCAGCGGCGCCGGATACGGGCAGCGGTGCTCGCCGTTGCTGAACGACAGGTGCGCGGAGTTCTCCGCGCCGACATGCGCCTCCGGCCAGATCTGCGGGTCCGTGTTGGCCGCGGCCAGCCCCAGCACCACACAGTCACCGGCCCGGATCTGCCGGCCGCCGAGCTGCGTGTCGCGCGCCGCCCAGCGGCCGATGAAGTTCTGCGTGGGCGTGTCCAGCCACAGGACCTCGTTCAGGGCCTCGCCGACGCTCAGCCGGCCGCCCGACACGTTCAGGGCGAACCGCTCGTCGGTCAGCAGCAGCCGCAGCGTGTTGCCGATCCAGTTCGCCGTGGGCTGCTGCGCCGCCGCGATGACCGACACCAGGTCCTGCACGATCTCCTCGTCGCTCAGCCCCGCCGGGTGCAGCAGCATCCGCGAGGTGACGTCCGGGCCCGGCCGCTCCCGCTTCTCCTTCACCAACTGCGCCAGCCGGGCCCCCACCCTGCCGTACGCGGCCACCGGATCGTCGCCCTCCGCAGCGTCCAGGGAGATCCTCAGATCCTCCACGAGCCGCTGGGTGTCCGTGCCCGAGTGCGGCATCCCGCACATCTGGACCGCGGCCCGCATGGGCAGCGCGTGCGCGTACGCGCCCATCAGCTCCGCCCCGCCGCTGCCCGAGAAGGAGGCGATGAGCTGGTCGGCGAGGTGCCGGCAGTCGCGCGCCAGCTCGAACTGGTCGACGCCCTCCAGCGCCTCCGTGATCACCCCGGCCCGCCGCCGGTGCTCCGCCCCCTCGGTGAACAGCACCGACGGCTGGTGCCCGACGTACGGCAGCAGCGGCCAGTCCGGGGGGATGTTCGGCCACTGGTTCCAGCGGCGCGAGTCCCGCGCGAACAGCTCGTCGTGGCCGGTCACATAGCCGACCTCGGAGTAACCGAGGACCAGCCAGGCGGGAACGTCGCCGTCGAGCAGCACCGGCGCGACCGCGCCGTGCTCCCGGCGCAGCGCCCGGTAGAGCTGCGCCGGGGTCTGCTGGAACTCCAGACCGCCCAGGCGCACCGCGCCCGCGTGGGCGGGGCAGCCGGGGGGAGCCGCCGCGGCGGCAGGGTTTCCGGTGTCGTCGGTCACGGTGTCGTCGTCTCCCGGGCCATGGCCAGTTGGTAGAGGTGGTCCACGAGGGTGATGAGCACGTCCTTGCCGGACTTCCTGACCCGCGCGTCGCAGTCGATCAGCGGAATGTGCTCGGGCAGCGCGAGCGCCTGGCGAATCTCGTCCAGGGAGTACCGGGTGGTGTCGTCGTCGAAGCGGTTCACGGCCACCACGAACGGGGTCCGGTGGTGCTCCAGCCGGTCTATCGCGTACCAGGAGTCGTCCATCCGGCGCGTGTCGACGAGGACGACCGCGCCCAGCGTGCCGGAGAACAGCCGGTCCCACAGGAACCAGAACCGCTCCTGGCCGGGCGCGCCGAACAGGTACAGCACCATGCGCGGGCTGAGGCTGATCCGTCCGAAGTCGAAGGCGACCGTCGTGGTCGTCTTCCCGGCCACGCCGTGCGTCTCGTCCACGCCCACCCCGGCCTGCGTCATCACCTCCTCGGTGTTGAGCGGCCGGATCTCGCTGACCGAGCGGACCAGGGTGGTCTTGCCGACTCCGAAGCCGCCCACGACGACGATCTTCAGGCCGGTCTCCGCGGCGTCGTCCAGGGGCGTGCGGCGGGAGGGCAGCTCAGAGGTTGCGGAGCCCATGGAGCACCTCCTTGAGAAGGGCGGTATCGGGGAGCGAGGCGACGGACTTCGCCGCGCGCGGATGGCGGGCGGTGACACGGCCCGTGGCGAGCAGGTCGCCGAGCAGGATCCGCACCACCGTGATCGGCAGCTTCAGCTCCGCGGAGATCTCCACGACGGCCGTCGGATGCCGGCACAGCTCCAGGATGCGGACGCTCTCCGACTGCATCCCGGCGGTCGGTTCGCACTCGCTGACGACGAGGGTGACCAGGTCGAAGGTGTCGTCGGCACGGCTGCGTCCGCCCGTGACCGTGTAGAGCCGGTCGGGATCACCGGTGTCCACGGGCCCGCGCATCACAACCCGGTGCTGTTCGGCACGGACTGGCGCGGCGCGGCCCGCAGGTGCTCGCCGATCTGGTCGACCAGTTGGGTCATCTGGTGGCCGACGACGCCGGGATCGGCGTCCTCCTCGGCGACGACCGCCAGATGGGCGCCCTGACCGGCCTCCACGATGAACAGCAGCCCGCCGTGGAACTCGGTCATGGAGTGGCGCACCCCGCCGCTGCCGTCCCCGAACTCCACGGAGGCGCCCTGCGCGAGGGCCTGGATGCCGGAGCAGATCGCCGCCATCTGGTCGGCCTGGTCGAGCGTCAGATGTTCGGTCCAGCACAGCTTCAGACCGTCCCGGGACAGGACCAGGGCGTGGCGCGTGCCCGGGGTGCGCTCCAGGAGACTCTGCAGAAGCCAGGTGAGGCTGTTGTCGGTGGTCTGCATGGTGGGTGATGGGACGGTGGTGCCCGGCTGACCGGTCACCGGCCCGTTCCTCCAATCTGACGTGCTCGAGCGGGGGAGTGGCGCCCGGACTCGGGGAGCGCCGTGCGGGGTGGCCTCGGGGGCTAGGGGGCTGTCGGCGGCCCGGAATCGGCCTCGGGCCGGGAGGCCGTGCCGGTGGTGCCGCTGCCGGAGCGGCGCCCGCGGTGGAAGGCGCCGAAGCGGGAGCCCGCGTCGCGTGCGGGGGCGGGGCCCTGGCCGGCCGCGCGGCCGGGGGTGCCCTGTGCGGGCCGGGCGTCCGCGTCCTGGCGGTGCTCCCGCTCGCGTTCCGCCTCGGCCAGGGTGTGGCCGGGGGCGCGGACCGGCAGGCCGTTCGGGGTGGAGCCGCGCGGGCGGCGGTGCGCCCCGCCCTGCGCGGGCAGCCCCACCGGGCCCGCCGGGGGTTCCGCGGCAGGCGCGGGTGCGGCGGGCCCGGCCGGCTCGTGGGAGACGGGCTGCCCGGCCCCGGCGGACGGCGCGGACGCGGGAAGGGCGGGCACGGGCCCGGGCGCCGGGGCCGCGGCGGGGCGGCCGGGCACGCGCTCCGGGGCGGCATCGCGCTGCTGGGCCAGCAACTGCGGCGGGACGAGGACGACGACGCCGGTGCCGCCCCGCGACGAGGGCCGGTAGTTGACGCTGATGCCGTACTTGACCGCCAGCCGCCCGACGACCGCCAGGCCCAGCCGGGTCCCCTGCAGGGCGCCGAGGTCGGTCGTGCGGCCGGACACCGACTGCTCGGCGCGCCGCATGGCCGCGTCGGCCATCTTCAGTCCGCTGTCCTCGACGGTGATGACGATTCCGGCGCTGCGCTCCTCGACGTACACGTGGACCTCGTCGATCGGGGGCGAGAAGTTGGCAGCGTTGTCCATCAGTTCGGCGAGCAGGTGCATCAGCCCTTCCGCGGCGTAGCCGGAGATCGCGGCGCCGGTCGAGCAGTGCAGCCGGACGCGCTGGTATGCGGCGATCCTGCCGACCGCGCCGCGCAGGATGCTCTCCATCACGATCGGCTTGTTCCAGGCGCGGCTTGAGCGCCCGCCCATCAGCAGCGCCAGCCGGTCCGTCATGAGACCGAGCTGCGAGGTGCTGTGGTCCAGCCGCAGCAGGTCGCCGAACACCTCCTCGCCGTGCCGGTCCTGCATCTCCCTGAGGTCGGCGAGCATGCTGACGGCCTTGGCCTGCACACGGCTCAGTGCCTTCGCCGAGGCGGCCTGCGCGGCTGACGCACGCCGCTCGCTGAGGGCGATCTCACGGACCAGCGATTCGGCGGTCGCCCGCAGCACCGGGGGGCGGGGCCAGTCCAGTTCCGCGAGGACGGTGTCGGCCGACCGCCCGTCGCGCAGCCCGGCCACGGCGGCGGGCAGGATCTCGTGGGTGAGCCGCTCCAGTTCCGTCGCGGTCTCGGTCAGCTCCTCGCGGACCCGGCGGCGCTCGGCGTCCAGGGCCCCCGCGTGCTGCACGCTCTCCTCGACGGCTGAGGCGAAGGTGTGTGCGAGGCGCCGCAGTTGGGGGTCGCAGGGCGGTGTCGCGGAGTTGAGAGCGTCGCTCGCGCTCGCGCCCTCCCGCAGCCGTTTGACGACGGCGGGGAGTGTGACGTTCGCCAGGTGGGCGGTCTCCGCGGACAGTTGGGCCGACCGGGTCTTGAAGTGTCCGGCCTCGGTGAACTGCCGCGTCGCCGACCGGCGGGCCCGCCGCACCAGCAGCGTCGTGACGGTGACGTCCACGGCGACGCAGAGCCAGCCGCCCAGGGCCGTCGCCTGCGCCCACGGTGCGGCGCCGGCGGGCGCCGCCAGCGCCACCGCGCCGACCGCGGCGGCGGTCACCACCAGCACGGCCAGGGGTACCGCCAAAGAGGGCTGGGGCGCCTTCGCTGACCGGTGCTGACTGGGCGGTGCAGGCACTGACATTCCGCGGTTTCCTCGGTCCTTGGGAGCAGGAGAAACGGGGCGGCCGACGGGTGACGGCCGCAGGTCCGAAAGTCCGCCGGAAAAGGGAGCGGCGGGCTTCCGGACCCGTTTGCGCTCATGCTAGTCATCCTGCTGCGGGCCGCGTTCTGACCGGAGCAGCCCTCACGCCATGTCGCGATTTCGACCCGAAGTCGAGGTCGCGCAAATCCTGTTGTGGTAGAGAGATGTGTTCCTCGCTCAGTGGCGGGCGCACCGCGCTGGTGGGGGCCCTGTCGAAGGCATCACGGGTCAACTTGTTGAACATTGCTATTTCTCGCTGGTGTACCCCCTCGAAAGAGTGACTACTTTCCAGTCAACTGCTGGCCTTTCTCGGGGAAGTGACCGCGCATTTTCGTGCGATTCCGGGCCGCGTGTGCGACCCGGAATAGGGGTGACTGTTGCCCGTGTCACTTCTTGTTCGGCGGGCCCTCTTCGTCCTCGTCGAGTTCGGTGTCGATCCGCTCCTTGCGGACCGTTCCGTGCACGGTCTCCTGTTCGACGCGCTCGTGCGTGGTCATGCGCACCCGCTCCACCGGGACGGTCTCGGTCTCGACGACCGGGCGCTCCTCGTGCAG
>DASTDN010000282.1:0-2281 GCA_035710365.1 Streptomyces sp.
GCGCGCCCGGCCTGATCGACCCGGCGAGCGGCGAACTCCGTGACTCCACCGGCCTGCCCGAGTGGCACCGCCGGCTGGTCGCCGCCCTTCCGGAACGCCTCCCCGGGGCCCGCGTCAGCGTCGAGAACGAGACCAATCTCGCCGCCCTGGCCGAGCAGCGCGACGGCGCCGCCCGCGACCGGGACACGTTCGTCCTGCTGTGGCTGGGCATGGGCATCGGCGCCGCCGTCGTCCTCGACGGCAGGCTGCGCCGCGGCCGCTCCGGCGGCGCGGGCGAGATCGGCTTCCTGCCGGTGCCCGGCACGGGCGGACTGCCCTCGGCCACCGACTGCGGCGGAGGCTTCCACGCCCTGGCCGGGGCGGCCGCGGTCGCCGCGCTCGGCGCCGGACACGGCGTCGC
This sequence comes from Streptomyces sp., assembly GCA_035710365.1. Taxonomy (GTDB): domain Bacteria; phylum Actinomycetota; class Actinomycetes; order Streptomycetales; family Streptomycetaceae; genus Streptomyces. The sequence goes on from DASTDN010000282.1 coordinate 401, forward strand.
GGCCGGTGCCGCCGACGCGCACGAGCCGCACGCCGCGGCGCTGGTCCGGGCGGCCGTCGCCGGCGCCGGCACGGACCCCTCCGCCGACCGCTTCCTCGACGCGCTCGCCGACCGGATCGTGCTCGGCGCCGCCGCCGTCGTCGCCGTCCTCGACCCCGGCTGCGTGGTCCTCGCCGGTGAGATCGGCCGGGCCGGCGGCGACGCCCTCGCCGACCGGGTCCGCACCCGCCTGGCCCGCATGTCCCCGCTGCCCACCGAGGTGCGCCCGAGCACCCTGGGCGGCGAAGCGGTCCTGCGCGGCGCCCTCCTGACGGCCCGGGACCGAGCCCAGGACGACCTGTTCGCACCGACACCGACACCGACACCGACACCCGCACCGGCACCCGCGCCCGCACCGGCATCCGCTCCGGCACCGGCACCCGCACCCGGGCCGGTCCCGGCCCGCTGACGGGCCCAACCCGGCCGCCCGGCGCGGCGAGGAGGCTCAGCCGCCTCCTCCGCCTCAGCGTGGCGAGGCGGCTCGGGGCCGTTCCCCACGCGCCCCGCGTGCCGCAGACGTCACTCGCGTCCAGCGTGACAAGGCGACTCACCCGGCTCCCCACGCGCCCGCCGTGCCGCAGGAGTCACCCTCGCCCGCCGTGCCACAGACGTCACCCGCGCAGCCTGACGAGGCCGCTCACCCGGCTTCCCACGCGCCCGCCGTGCCGCCGCAGAGTCACCCGCACCCGGCGTGCCGCAGACGTCACCCGCGCCCGCCGTGAGAACGCGGCTCACCCGCTCCCCGCGCACCCACCACGACGAGGCGGCTCACCCGCTCCGCACCGCACCGGACCGCGCCGCCAGGAACTCCTCGAACGTCCTCTTCCCCACCGCACGCTCCGGCGCGAGGTGGCCGCCCGCCCGGAAGGCGCGGTACGCCCGGCCCCCCATCGGTACGTTCACCACGGGCCGCCGCCGCCCCGCCGCCGCGAGGTACGCGCGGGCCAGCGACTCCAGCGACCGCACCTCGGGCCCGCCCATGTCCGCGACCCGCCCGGACGGCGGGCCCGGGGCCAGTTCCGCGAGCCGCCCGGCGACCTCCCCGACCTCCACCGGCTGGTCCCGCACCCCCGCGGGCAGCAGCAGGACCGGCGCCCTGGACAGCGCCCCGAACACGGTCAGGAGCAGTTCGTGGAACTGCGTCGCGCGCAGCACGGTCCAGCCCAGCCCCGACTCCTCGACCAGCTTCTCGACGGCCGCCTTGGTCCGGTAGTAGCCGAACGGCACCCGGTCCACACCGACGATCGAGATGTACACCAGGTGACCCACCCCCGCCCGCCGCGCCGCCGCCAGCAGGTGCCCGGCGGCCTCCTCGTCCCCGCCGCGGGCACTCGTCGCGCAGTGCACGACCGTGTCCACGTCCGCCACGGCCGCGTCGAGCCCGGGACCCCCCTCCCGCAGGTCCACCGCGTACGGCTCGGCGTGCCGGCTGAGGACCCGCACCTCGTGCCCGTCCGCGCGCAGCCGCTCGACGACGTGCCGGCCGAGGGTTCCGGTGCCGCCGGTCACCAGGATCGTGGTCATACTGATCAGCCCCTTCGCCACGGACGCGCCCCGGAGCGGAGCGCCGACAGCCGACGCGGCACCGAGTAGCCCACGGCGCCCGACGCAACCCGCCCGCAGCGCCCGCGAGGTCGAGAGACGGTGGAGGAACGGCGGAGAAACGCAGGTCACGGCCTGTGAATCTCCCCACACGCCTCACCCGTATGGGCCCGCACGGCGGGCGTGGCAGACTGGGCGTATACGAGAAGCAGCGCACTCCGGGGTCGGTGAAAGTCCGAACCGGCGGTTGCAGTCCGCGACCCGGTCACCTCCAGTGACCGGTTGACCAGGTGAAATTCC
>DASTDN010000283.1:0-3613 GCA_035710365.1 Streptomyces sp.
GGGCCGGCCCCCGGACCGGCCCGGGCGGGCCGGCCCGGTCCGCACCCGGCGGCGCCGCCCGACGGCGAGCACCGGCGCCGTACCCGACGGCGGGCACCCGGTGGCGCCCGCCCCGACGGCGAGCGGCCCCGCCCCGACGGCGAGCGGCCCCGGCCGGAGCGGTGCGCGCGGCAGGGGGCCGCCGGGCCGGGCCCTACAACCACCCCCGTCGCTTGAACATCCGGTACAGCAGCACCTCCAGGGCTGCCATCACCGCCACGACCGCCGGGTACGACCATTCCCAGTCCAGTTCCGGCATGTGGGCGAAGTTCATGCCGTAGACCCCGGCGATCATCGTGGGGACCGCGGCCATGGCCGCCCACGCCGAGATCTTCCGCATGTCGTCGTTCTGACGGACGCTCATCTGCGCCAGATGCGCCGACAGAATGTCCGACACCAGCCGGTCCAGCGCCTCCACCGACTCGTTCACGCGCATGACGTGGTCGTGCACGTCACGGAAGAACGGGCGGGACTCGTCGTGGACGAACGGCACCGAGCCGAACGGCCCCGGGGCCGCCAGGCGGTTCAGCGGCAGCGCCAGCGGACCCGTCGCCCGGCGGAACTCCAGGACCTGCCGCTTGAAGGTGTAGATCCGCGAGGCGGTGTGCCGGGAACCGCCGCCGTCCGGCCGGAAGACCTCCGCCTCCAGCTCCTCCAGGTCGTTCTGCAGCTCCGCCGCCACCTCCAGATAGTGGTCGACGGTCGCGTCGGCGACCGCGTACAGCACCGAGGTGGGGCCGTCGGCCAGCAGTTCCGGCTCCTGCTCCAGGCGGCGCCGCACGGTGTTCAGCGGGGCGCCCCCGCCGTGCCGGACCGTCACCACGAACGAGTCCCCGAGGAAGATCATCACCTCGCCCGAGGAGACGGTGTCGCTGCGCGGCTCGTACACGACCGGCTTCAGCACCAGGAACAGCGAGTCCTCGTACGTCTCCAGCTTGGGCCGCTGATGGGCCTTGAGGGCGTCCTCCACGGCCAGCGGGTGCAGCCCGAACTCCCCGGCCACCCGGTCGAACTCGGCCTCCGACGGCTCGTGCAGCCCGATCCACACGAAACCGCCCGCGTCGCGCGCGTCGGCCAGCGCGTCGGAAAGGTCCCCGGGCCCCTCGGTCCGCCGCCCGTCGCGGTAGATGGCGCAGTCGACGATCACTGGCAGCATCCTCCTGTCGCTCGTCCGTCCGCGCACTTCGGTGTGCGCCTACCCTGGGCCGCATGCCCACGCTGATCCTGGTCCGGCACGGACGCTCCACCGCCAACACCGAAGGCCTGCTCGCCGGCTGGACGCCCGGCGTCGCCCTCGACGAACGCGGCGCCGCACAGGCCGCCGCCCTGCCCGCCCGGCTCGCCGGCCTGCCCCTTGCCGAAGTCGTGTGCAGCCCCCTGCAGCGCTGCCAGGAGACCGTCCGGCCGCTGCTGGAGGCCCGCCCCGGCCTCACCGCTCACACCGACGAACGCGTCGGCGAGTGCCACTACGGCGACTGGACCGGCCGCAAACTCGCCGAACTCACCGACGAGCCGATGATGGAGACCGTCCAGAGCCACCCCACGGCCGTGCGGTTCCCCGGCGGCGAGTCCATGCGCGCCATGCAGCACCGGGCAGCCGAAGCGGTGCGCGAGTGGAACGCGCGCGTGGAGCGCGACCACGGCCCCGACGCCGTGTACCTCGTGTGCTCGCACGGCGACATCATCAAGTCCCTCGTCGCGGACGCCCTCGGACTCCATCTCGACCTCTTCCAGCGGATCGCCGTCGAACCCTGTTCCGTGACGGCGATCCGTTACACCCGTGTGCGGCCCTACCTCCTGCGGCTCGGCGACACCGGCGACTTCGCGTCGCTGGTCCCGCGCGAGCGGCCCCCGGCCGGCGACGCCCCGGTGGGAGGCGGTGCGGGCGCACCGTGATCGTCGGCCGCAGTAGGGTGAAGCGGTCGACCCCGGCCACCACCACCCCTGCCCGCCGATTCCCCCGCAACCCGCACCCCATACCCCCGCGCCCCACCCCGGTCCGCATTCCTCGCACCTCTCGATTCCCATGGAGACAGGACGTGTCCCGTCAGGTGTTCCTCTACGACCAACCGGACCGTTTCGTGGCCGGTACGGTCGGGCTGCCAGGGCGCCGTACGTTCTTCCTCCAGGCCTCCGCCGGCTCCCGGGTGACCAGCGTGGCCCTGGAGAAGACCCAGGTCGCGGCACTCGCCGAACGCATGGAAGAGCTCCTCGACGAGGTCGTACGGCGCAGCGGCGGCAACGCCACCGTGCCCGCCGTCGCCCCCACGGAGACCGCCGACACCGCCCCCCTGGACACCCCTGTCGAGGAGGAGTTCCGGGTCGGCACCATGGCGCTCGCCTGGGACGGCGAGGACCAGTGCCTGATCGTCGAGGCCCAGGCCCTCGTGGAACTCGACGCCGACTCCGAGGAGGACCTCGCCGAGGCCGAGGAGCGGCTCCTGCAGGACGAGGAGAACGGGCCGCCGATGCTGCGGGTCCGGCTGACCGGCACGCAGGCCCGCGCCTTCGCCAGGCGCGCCCTCGACGTCGTCAACGCCGGACGGCCGCCCTGCCCGCTGTGCAGCCTCCCGCTCGACCCGGAAGGACACGTATGTCCGCGCCAGAACGGATACCGCCGCGGAGCGTGACGGCCACCGGTGCGTCCGCCGCCGCCCTGCTCGCCGAGGGCGGGCTGACGGTACGCGGACGCATCCGGGAGGCGTCCAACGCGGCGCTGTACTGCACGGTCTCCCTGGACGGGCAGGAGGCGGCCTGCGTCTACAAGCCGGTCGCCGGGGAACGGCCCCTGTGGGACTTCCCCGACGGCACCCTCGCCCGGCGCGAGGTCGCCGCCTACGAGGTCTCCCGGGCGACCGGCTGGGACCTCGTGCCGCCGACCGTGCTGCGCGACGGGCCGTACGGCGAGGGCATGTGCCAGCTCTGGATCGACGCGGCACCCGACGCCGGACTGCTCGCCCTGGTCGAGGGCGAGGAACCCGGGCCGGGCTGGAAGGCCGTCGGCCTCGCCGAGGTGGGGGAGGGGCGCACCGCCCTGCTCGTGCACGCCGACGACGAGCGGCTGCGGCGCCTCGCCGTACTGGACGCCGTGATCAACAACGCCGACCGCAAGGGCGGCCACCTGCTCCCCACCGGCGACGGGCACCTGTACGCCATCGACCACGGCGTCACCTTCCACGCCCAGGACAAGCTGCGCACGCTGCTGTGGGGGTGGGCGGGTCAGCCGCTGACCGCGGAGGCGTCCGGCGTCCTCGCGGCCCTGCGGGACGACCTCGCCGGGGGCGGGACGCTCGCCGCACGGCTCGCCGGTCTGATCACCGCCGCCGAACTGGACGCCACACGCGCGCGGGTCGACGCGCTGCTCGCCTCCCGCGCCCACCCGGAGCCGGGAGGCGACTGGCCGGCCATCCCCTGGCCGCCCGTGTGACGCCCGGCCCCCGCCCAGCGCCCGCCCCGGACGGGCCGGTACGGCCCAACAGACTCCTTACCAGCCATCCGGTGCCAACCGGTTCGTGTGCGGAACATCCGTCCGGTTAGGCTTCAGGGCATGCATGCCTGGCCCGCTTCCGAGGTC
>DASTDN010000284.1:0-11021 GCA_035710365.1 Streptomyces sp.
CCGCGGCAAAACCCACACCCAGGCCCTCCTCCGCCTCGCCCGCCACCGCATCAGCGTCCTGTTCGCCATGCTCCGCGACGGAACCTTCTACCAGCCAAGGAGCCCCCGCATCACTTGACGAAAGACATAGAGGCACCCCCCGCCCCCCTCGCGGCCGACGGCGGGCCCGGGGTGTCACCCCCAGCGCCGGACCAGGCCCAGCTCCTCCAGGTCCTGCGGCCGCAGGCGCAGTTCGTCCGCCGTCAGCGCGGCCTGCTCCGGCCGGCGCTTCAGGATCGCCGCCGCCAGTTCCGGGGCGATCACCGAGAAATAGCTGTCCGGCGTGGCCCAGGTGCGGCCCGGGGCGGCCAGGGCCAGCGCGCCGCCCGAGCCGCCCTCGCCGATGACGAGGGTGGTGAGCGGGGTGCGGGCGGCGGCGACCGCGCCGAACACGTCCGCGACGGCGGGGCCCACGCCCTGCCGTTCCGCCTCCGCGTCGTTGGCGGCGCCGGGGGTGTCCACCAGGGTGAGCACCGGGATGCCGAGCCGGTCGGCGAGCCGGATCAGCCGGGCCGCGGTGCGGTAGCCGGCGGGCCGGGTCGCCGCCCCGGTCTGCGCGGCGTACGCCACCGTACGGCCCTGCCGTTCGCCGAAGCCGCACAGCATCCCGTCGGGGTCGGTGCCGCCGCAGCGGTCGCCGCTGATCGTGACGCGGCGCGTGAAGTAGGCGTCCAGGTAGGCGGGGGCGCGCGGGCGGTGCGGGGCGCGGGCCCGGCACACCGCGTCCCATCCGGTGGCCGGCGCGTCCGCCGCCCCGCCCAGCGGCCGGGGCGGCGGCGCGGGTTCCGTGGACGGCGACGTCAGCAGCCGCAGCCACAGCGCCAGCGTGTCCCGCAGCGCCTGCGGCGCCACGACCGCGTCCGCCGAGCCCGCCGCGACCTGCGCCTCGGCCGTGTACGCCGCCGGGTCCGCGTCCGGCGGGCGGACCCGCGAGCCCGCGAAGCCGACCTGCGCGCCGGGCAGCGCGAGCGTCACGTCGGCGCCCGCCGCGAGGGTGGCCCAGCCGCCCCCGGTCGTCGGGTCCCGCACCACCGCGAGCTGCGCCAGGCCCGCGTCCCTGGTCAGCGCGGACTGGCGGGCGGCCCGCTGGAGCTGGGTCAGCGCGACCATGCCTTCCTGCATGCGGCTGCCGCCGGTCGCGATCAGCGGCACGACCGGCAGCCGGTGCTCGCGGGCGTACGTGTACGCCGTCTCCAGCCGGTCGCCGGTGCGTTCGCCGAACGAGCCGCCGAGGAAACCGAACTCGAACGCGACCAGCACCGCCCGGGTGGAGCCGACGTGCCCGGTGCCGCACACCACGGACTCCTCCTCGCCGGTCCGTTCGGCGGCGCGGGCGCGCGCGGCGTCGTAGCCCCGCCAGCCGAGCGGACCGTCCCGCCGGACCGGGCCGTGCCCGTGGGGCAGTTCGGTGAAGTCGTCGGTGACGAGGGCCAGCGCGGCCCGGGCGCCCGGACGCTCAGTCATGGCCGAGGGCCCGTTTCATGATCTTCCCCATGTCGTTGCGGGGCAGCGCGTCGAGGTGGCGGAGGACCCGGGGGCGCTTGTGCGGGGCGAGCCGCCGGGCCACGTGGGCGGCCAGTTCCTCCAGCCCGGGCGGCGCCCCGGGAGCGGCCGGCACGACCCAGGCGACGATCCGCTCGCCCAGGTCCGGATCGGGCTCGCCGGTGACGGCCGCCTCCCGCACGCCCGGGTGCTCCAGCAGGGCGTTCTCGATCTCCCCGGCGCCGATCTTGTAGCCGCCGCTCTTGATGAGGTCGGTGGCCATGCGGCCGACGATGCGGACGTAGCCGTCCGGGTCGCGCACCGCCACGTCGCCCGTGCGGAACCAGCCGTCCGCCGTGAACGCCGCCGCCGTCGCGTCCGGCCGGTTCAGGTACTCCGTGAACAGGTTCGGGCCGCGCACCTGGATCTCGCCGACGGTCGCGCCGTCGTACGCCGTGATCTCCGTGCCGTCCTCCTCCACGAGCCGCAGCCGGACGCCCGGCAGCGGCACGCCGACGGTGCCGGCCCGGGGTTCGCCGTCCGCGCGGACGCTCGTGTTCATCAGCGTCTCCGTCATGCCGTACCGCTCCACGACGCGGCGGCCGGTCGCCGACGTGATCCGCTCGTGGTCGTGCACGGGCAGCGCCGCCGAGCCGGACACCAGCAGCCGGGCCCGGCCCAGCGCCTTGACCAGCTCGGGGTCGTCCGGGAGCGTCTCCGCGATGCGGTGGTACATCGTCGGCACCCCGAACAGCATCGTCGCGCCCGACCCCAGCTCCTCGGCGACCCCGGCCGTGCTGAACCGGCCCAGGTGCCGCACCGACCCGCCGCGCCGGAGCGGCCCGAGGACGCCCAGCACCAGCCCGTGCACGTGGAACAGCGGCAGCCCGTGCACCAGCACGTCGTCGCCGGTCCACTGCCAGGCGTCGGCGAGCGCGTCCAGCGTGGCCGCGATCGCCCGGCGCGGGATGACGGCGCCCTTCGGCGGGCCGGTCGTACCGGAGGTGTAGACGACGAGCGCCGGGTCCTCGTCGCCCGCGCGGTCCCCGGGCACGGCCCGCCCGTCCCGCAGGTCCCCCTCGATGTCCACGTCCACCCGCCTCAGGTGCCGCAACGCGGCGGGCAGCTCGTCGCCCGGGGCGGCCAGGACCAGTGACGGGTCGCTGTCGGAGACGATGTGCCCGAGTTCCTTCCCGCCCGACTTCGGGTTGAGGGGCACCGCGGCCACCCCGGCGAGCAGCGCCGCGAGCACGGCCACGCCGGTCTCCATCACGGGCGTCGCCCACACGGCGACGCGCCCCGCCCCGCCGATCCGGCCGGCCAGCGCACCGGCGGCGGCACCGAGCTGCCCGTACGTCAGGGACCGCTCCCCGAACCGCAGGGCGGGCCGGTCGGGCGGGCCGTCGGTCAGGGCCGGGAAGAGAGTGGACACGCGTCGGACTCCTTTGCTGCGGGGGCGGCCGGTGGCCCGGTCCTCCGAGTGGTACCCGGCACCGGGCTCGACCATAGATGAGGAGAGCGGGCGGGGCGGGGGCGTCGCCGGGTGAGTTGTTAGCCTGCCGTTCGCCCGCCCCGCGGGTGCCCGTCCGCCCGCCGAGGAGGAGCCCGCCGTGCCCCGCATCGCTCTCGCCACCTGCCGGCCCGGTCCCGAGGTCAGCGCCGACCCGGATCTCCCGGTGCTGGTGGCGGCCCTGAGGGAGGCCGGGGCGGAGGCGTCGGCCGAGCTGTGGGACGACCCCGGCGTCGACTGGGCCGCCTTCGACCTCGTCGTCATACGCTCCACGTGGGACTACAGTTGGCGAACCGCCGAGTTCACGGCGTGGGCGGAGGCCTGCGGGAGGGTCACGCGGCTGCGGAACCCGGCCGGGGTCGTCCGCTGGAACACCGACAAGCGCTACCTGGGCGAGCTGGCCGAGGCCGGCGTCCCGGTCGTCCCCACCCGGTACATCGCCCCCGGCGACGGCGCGGACCCGGACTCCCTCTGCCTCCCCGACGCGTACGAGTACGTCGTCAAGCCCACCTCGGGCGCCGGTGCGCGGTTCGCCGCGCGGTACGGGCCCGGGGACCGCGCCGCGGCCGCCGCGCAGATCGCGCGCATGCACGCCGAGGGCTTCACGGTGATGATCCAGCCGTACGTCACGAGCATCGACTCGGAGGGCGAACGGGCCCTGCAGTTCCTCGACGGCCGGCTCCTGCACGCCGCCCGCAAGGACCCCGTCCTGCGGCCCGGCACGCCCTACGACAAGAAGAAGGTCGCCCACCCGGGCCTGCGGGCCTGGACACCCGGCCCCGCCGAACTGGCCGTGGCGCGGCGGGCCCTGGCCGCCGTACCGGCCGAGGTGGCCGACGGCCCCGGCCTGCTGTACGCCCGCGTGGACCTCGTCACCGGCGAGGACGGCGGGCCCGTCGTGATGGAGCTGGAGCTCGTGGAGCCCAACCTGTTCCTGTCGCTGCACCCGGCGTCCGTGCCGAAGGTCGCGCAGTCGCTGCTCACGGCCGCCCGCCGCCGACCGCCGTCCGCTGGAGCAGCCCCCAGGTGAACTCGGCGGCCACCTCGTGCCGTACGCCCTGCCGGTCGGGCGCCGTGAAGGCCAGGCCCCAGCGGGTGGGGGCGCTGCCCTGGAGGGGCCGGGCGGGGGAGAAGGCGCGGGCCGCCTCGTCGATCGTGCAGGACCAGGGCGTGAGGTCCTCCAGGACGCGCGGCCCGGGTGGTCCGGCGCCGGGCGCGCGGACCAGCCACTCGTTCCAGACGGCGCCGTCCGGGGCGAGCAGCACCTCGAAGCGCAAGGAGGGCCAGAGGGGCAGCGGCCACAGCCGGGCCTCGCACTCCAGGTCCCCGACCCGGCGCCGGGCCACCGACTCGGGCTCGCCCAGCACCGACCGGTACCGGCCCGCGGCCGGACGGGAGCGGGGTGACCGGACCATCGCCTGCCAGCGCCGGTTTGCCTCCCGCAGGTCCCTGACGGAGGCACCCAGCTCGCGTCGGGCGTCCTCCACCAGATCCGGATTGTGGTCCGCCATGCGCCGCAGCAGCACCAACTGGAACTCGAACGCGGTGAACGGCCCGCCCGGCCCGGTGGGCCGCTTCCCGGGAGAGGAAGGAGAGGGGGAGGACGCGGGAGTCATGAACCCATCGTGCCGCACCGGCTCCCGGACGGTGGCCCGGGACGGGACCCCGTACGGACCGCCGCCCGCCGGGCCGCCGGCCGCCCGGCCGACCGCCCGCGTGAGGAAGATTCGCGGCCATTGCCCGGCGGGACGCCGCATGACTAGCCTGTGTTCGTCATGCCGATCGCCTGTTGAAATCTCGAACGCAGGCGCCCGAGACCCACAGAGAGGGGGCCGGTCGTGGGACGACTCGTGCCAGCCGTGACCCGGGCTCTCGACATACTCGAACTCTTCCTCGACGGGGACGGCACGCTCTCCGCCCCCGACATCGTGCGCAGGCTCCGGCTGCCCCGCACCACCGTGCACGAACTGGTCACCACGCTCGCCGCACGGAAGTACATCGTCCCCGTGCCGGGGCAACCCGGACGGTACCGGCTCGGTGTCCGGCCGTACCAGCTCGGCGCCCGCTACTCCGAGCACCTCGATCTCGCCGCCGAGGGGCAGCAGGTCGCCCGGAGCGTCGCCGAGACCTGCGACGAGACCGTGCACGTGGCGATCCTGGAGGACACCGACGTCATCTACATCGCCAAGGTCGACTCCACGCACGCCGTGCGCATGGTGTCCGCGGCCGGGCGCAGGCTGCCCGCGCACTGCACCTCCGTCGGCAAGATGCTGCTGGCCTCCCTCCCCGACACGGAGCTGGCCGCGCGCGTCCCGGACGGCGCCGAGCTGGCCGCGATGACGCCGAACAGCATCACCGACCCGGCCGCGCTCCGCGAGAGCCTCGCCGCGATCCGCACCCGCGGCGTCGCCGTCGAGAGCCGGGAGTCCAACCCGGACGTCTCCTGCGTCGCCGCGCCCGTGCGCGACCGCACCGGGCAGGTCGTCGCCGCGCTGTCCATCTCCGTACCGATGATCCGCTGGAGCGAGGACCGCCTCGCCGGGCTGGAACGGCTCGCCGTCCGGGGCGCCGCCGAGCTGTCGGAGCGACTCGGGCACCGGAGTGCCGTATGAGGGCCCACGACGTCGCCGTCCGCGCCGGGGCCCTGCTCGGAGAGGGACCCACCTGGGACGCCGCCGCCGGGCGGCTGCTGTGGATCGACGTCCTCGGCTCCCGCCTGCACGGCTACGACCCCCTCACCGGGCGGCGCACGGTCCGTACGACGGGCCAGCACATCGGCGCCGTCAAGCCCCGCGCGGGCGGCGGCCTCGTCCTCAGCCTCCGCGACGGGGTCGGACTCCTCGACCCCGACGGCACCTTCCGGTGGCTGCGCCGGGAGATCGTCCCCGGCCGCCGCGCCAACGACGCGGCCGTGGCGCCCGACGGCACCCTGTGGGCGGGCACCATGCGCTACGACGAGGCCCCCGGCGGCGGCACGCTGTCCCGGATCACCGCCGACGGCACGGCCGAGGTCGTCCTGCCGGACGTGGCCGTCAGCAACGGCACCGGCTGGAGCCCCGACGGCCGGCTGATGTACTACGTCGACTCGCCCACCCGCCGGGTCGACGTCTTCGACCACGACGAGGGACGCGTGCGGGGCCGGCGGCCCTTCGCCGCCGTCGAGGACGGCGCCGGGTTCCCCGACGGGCTCACCGTCGACGCCGACGGGTGCGTGTGGGTCGCCCTCTGGGACGGCGGGGCGGTACGCCGCTACACCCCGGACGGCGTGCTCGACCGGGTGATCGAGCTGCCCGTGCCGCGCGTCACCGCCTGCGCCTTCGGCGGCGCCGCGCTCACCGACCTGTACGTCACCACCGCCCGCGTCGGTCCTGCCCCCGCGCCGCCGCTCGCCGGCTCGCTGTTCGTGGTGCCGGACGCGGGGCAGGGCATGCCACAGCCCGCCTTCGCCGGCTGAAACCCCCGTTCGGGCCGCCCCGCCGGACGCTCGCTGCCGGGGGCGGCCCCGGCGGACAGTCCCCGGCGGACCCGCGCGCCGGACACGGGGCCTACGCCAGGCCCGCCGCCTTGCGTTCGTCCCAGGTGAGCGGCGGGCCGGGCAGCCGCGGTCTGAGCGGGCCCACCAGCGCCGCCAGCAGCATGTCCGGCGTCAGCAGCGTCTCCGCGCGGCGCTCCAGCGACGTCACGTCCGTGACGCGGCGGGCGACACGGCCGTTGCCCGTGGCCGTGAGCATCAGCCGGTCGACGTACGCGGCGACGAGACGGTCGCGCAGGGTGGGGCCGCCGGCCGTCGCGCCCGGGTAGAACACGTCCTGGCCGATGGCGAGGTCCCAGGCCGCGGCCACCGGGCGGGCCGCCGCCCGCTGCGCCCGGCGGGCCAGGCCCGGCGTGCCCCAGCCGTGCCGGCGGAGCACGTCCCGCAGGCTCAGCGCGCACTGGGCGGCCACCGAGAGGCCGTGCCCGTACACGGGGTTGAACGCGGCGAGGGCGTCGCCGAGGACGGTGAAGTTCTCCGGCCAGACCGGCATCCGCTCGTAGTAGGTGCGCCGGTTCGCGGTGGCCCGGGTGAAGGAGACGCCGGAGACCGGCTCGGCGCGCTCCAGCAGCTCGCCGATCAGCGGGTGCCGCAGCCGGCGGGCGTAGGGCACGAAGGCGCCGGGGTCGGCGGAGGGCTCGCCGCCCCGCGTGCCCGACAGGGTGACGATCCAGCGGCCGTCCTCCACGGGCAGCAGGAACCCGGCCCGGCCGGGCCCGCCGTCGTGCGGGCCGGGCTGCACGTTGACGACGGGGAACCCGTCCCGGGCGTCCTCCGGCGCGAGGAACAGGCGGCTGGCGTAGGTGAGGCCCGAGTCGACCTCGCGGTGCCGCGGCGCGGGCAGCCCTAGCCGCGCCAGCCACCCCGCCGCCCGTGAACCGCGCCCCGTGGCGTCCACGACCAGCCCCGCCGCGAGCGTCCGCTCGTCCCCGCCCGGTCCGCTCCCGACGGCCCGCCGTACGCGTACGCCCGTGACGGCGGCGGCCGTCCCCGTCAGGCCCAGGACCTCGGTGCCGGGGAGTACCTCCACGCGCGGGTCGGCCAGCACGCGCCGCCGGACGGTGGCGTCCAGCAGGTCGCGCCCGGCGAGGATCACGTGGTGCGACTCGGGCCACCGCCGGAACCAGCCCTGCGGCGACAGGGCGACCACGTCCGCCGTGACGGGCAGCCGGCGCGCCCCGGCCTCCCGCAGCGCGTCCGTCACGCCAGGCAGGAGTTCCTCGGCGGCGAGGGCGCCGCCCGACCACAGCATGTGGGCGTGCCGTGCCTGCGGCAGCCCCCTGCGGGGCGCGGGCCCGTCCGGCAGCACGTCGCGTTCCACGACCACGACGCGGTCGGCGTACCCGGCGAGCGCGCCCGCGGCGAGCATGCCCGCGTGGGAGCCGCCCAGGACGACCGCGGTTCTCCCGGCGGCGGCCGGGCGGGGACAGGGACGCTCAGTCATGTGCGCGCACGCTCTTGGCCGGTGCGGTCGCGCGGGCGCGTACCGCCCGGATGTCCTCGGGACGGCGAAGGGCCCGCGAGACGTCCTGGATCTCCCGCAGCAGATACGTCGTGTCGGGCCCCGAGGGGGTGCCCGCACCGTCGGTTGCCGGGGCCCGCTCCCGTGCCGCGACGGCGTCCAGGATGGTCACCGCCGCGGCGAGGGCGCGGGCCCGCGCCGGGGGCCGGCCGAGGCCGAGCGCGGCCTCCTCGCACCGGTCGCGCAGCTCCTCGTCGAGGTACCGGGACAGGTGCAGGAGGCCGTCGCGGATGAACGTCTCGCGGCGGATCAGCCGCAGTTGGGCGGTGGTGCGCGGCCCGTACGGCTCGCGGCGGCCGGTGACGGTCCGCAGCAGCCGGTACAGCGGGCCCAGCCGCCGGTGTTCGCGCCGGACCCGCCAGTGTTCCTGGAGGTACTGTCCGGCGTGCGGGATGATGAAGCCGACCGCGACGAGCGTCGCCGACACACACGCCGCCGACGGGGCCACGCGCGTGCTCAGCCAGTCCAGGTCGTGGCCGGTCCAGCGGGCGCCGACGGCCGTCAGCTTCGACGCGTCGAAGATCAGGTTCGAGGCGTAGCCGATGCCCAGGAAGCGCAGGCCCGCCCGCAGCCACGCGTCGAGCCCGTCGGTGCGGATCCAGTTCCAGATCAGCCGGGCGGTGACGGCGCAGGCCACGGTGTGCGCGACCAGGTACAGCAGGATCTGCTCCCGCATGAACGGCGTGGTGGCGTAGTACGTGTCGAGGTCCCGGAGGCGTTCGACGGGCGCGTCCGCGAGCCAGAACAGCAGCCACAGGGCGGCCACCACCCCCGCGTACACGGACACCACCCAGCGTGTCGCGCGCCGGGTGCGGTCGGAGCGGTCGTCGAGGCCGTTGCGCCAGGCGATGATCAGCAGCAGCCAGGACGCGCTGAGCACGGTCAGCAGGGAGTACACCCAGGGCGCGGAGATGTTGGGCACGCCGGTGACGCGGTTGGTCCAGGCGATCGTGCCGGGCGCGGCGAACACGAACACGGCGCAGCCGAACAGCAGCAGCCCGCCGACGGCCCGCAGCAGCGGGTCCCGCCACATCCTGACGATGCTGGGCAGCTTCAGCGCGAGGGCGGCGCCCAGCACCAGCGCGGGAAGCCAGAACGACACCGACAGCCCGCCGGCCCACTCGGCGGGCCCCGCCGTCCACCGCGGCGGATGCGACGCCAACGGGAGGAGGGCCGAGGCGTCCGCGCGCACGGGCGCGCCCCCGGCGGCCGCCGGGCCCGAACCGGTGACGGTGCCCGTGACGGCGGCGTACGTTCCGCGGCCGTAGGTCACCGTACCCTGCCCCCGCGCCGCCCCCGGTACCCCAGCGACCGCTGCACCGGCCCCGGCCGGGCACCCGCGCCGCTCCCGGCGGGGCCGCCGGACTCACCGGGCAGGCAGTGCCGCAGGGCCGCCGCGAGCCGGTGGCCGAAGTCGTCGGCCTCCGCCTCGTCCGCCTCGCGGGAACCGTCACGGGAGCCGTCGCAGGAGGTGTCATGGAAGCCGTCGAGGGAGGCGTCGCGGGCCGCGACCGTCAGGGCGTCGTCGCGCCAGCAGCGGTCCCCGCCCAGGGCGCGCGCCGCGGCCGTACCGGCGGCGTGGTCGTGACGGTGCCCGGACCACAGGTGCCACAGCTCGTGCCCGAGGATCACGACCTTCTGGAGGGCCTCGGCGCGTTCCTCCACGATGACGAGGTCGAAGTCCTGGAACTCCATCCAGAGCCCCGTCACCTCGATCTCGTCCGGGAAGCGCTCGAACCGCAGCTCCACGGGCCGCCCGCCGCGCCGCGCGCTCATCTCCTCGCACAGCGCCCGGCACAGGTCCGCCACTCCGGCGGGCGGCCGGGGCGCCGAGCGGACGGCGTCGGCCAGGCCGGACACCAGGTCGCGCATGGCGGACGGGCTCCTCGGGCACCGCAGCGCCGAGGCGGCCCGGGACGCCCACCGCGGCCCGCCCGCGAACACCATCGCACCCCCTTCGCGCCGCCCGGCGGCGGCCTGCCCGGAGACTACGCGGCCCCAACTGCCCGCGTCATGCCCCGCAGCCCCACCGGACCGCCCTCCCCACCGGCCGGCCACCGCCGCACCACCTGCCGCCCCGCGCCGCGGCCACCGCCGTACCCCCCCGTCCGCCCCGCTCAGCGGCCCGGTGAGGCGACCTCGGCCACCGGAACCCCGCCCGCCGCGCTCCGCAGCAGCGTCAGACGGGCCTCGGACGGACCCGACGGCGTGGTGCCGTCGGCGAGGACCGCGAGGGCGAGCGTGTTGGCGCCGCGCGTACGCAGGATGCCGTTCGGCAGGACGACGGAGCGCCCGGGGCCCGCGCCGTTGACGTACTGGCCGAGGTTCCAGCCGTTGAGGAAGATCTGCGCGCGCCAGGCGTGGGCCGGGTCGTCGGCGAGGGTCAGCCCGACCGACGCGTCCACGCCCGCCGGGACGTCCAGCCGGAAGCCGGTCCGGTACCACGTCACGCCCTGCCGTGGCCGTTCCTCGCGGGGCCGGGCGGTCGCCCGCCAGCCGTCGTCCGCGCCGCCCGGCAGGTGCCAGCCGTGCCGCTCGCCGTACAGCCCGCCGTTGTTCAGCGGCCCGCGCACCGGATCGGGCGCGCCCGCGCCCCGGACGCGCCACCGCGCCTCGGGCAGCGGCCCGCCCGCCACGCCCCCGGCGCGCTCGAAGGTCACGCCGGTCAGCCCGCGGGCCGCCGTCCCGTCGGTGTCGTGCCGCATGGGCCGCACCAGCACGGACAGCACGTGCCGCCCGCCCGGACGGGCCCGCGCCCGCCACTCCTCCGGCACCTCGAAGCGCGCGGTGTCCGCCCACGAACCGCCCGGCGCGTCACCGTCGGAGCCCGGCATCCGGTGCGTGCCCAGCGGACGGCCGTCCAGCCACGCCATCACCAGCCCCCGCGCGCCCGCCCGGCAGGCCAGGGACAGGGCCGCGACCCCGCCCCCGGGCCA
>DASTDN010000285.1:0-4860 GCA_035710365.1 Streptomyces sp.
CCTTCGGCGAGGAGGTCGCGGGCGAACACCCACTCGACGGTCTCCTCGGCTCCGGTGTGGAAGGTGGCGTGCACGGCGTAGGGGTCGGCCGTGTCGTACCGCAGGCCTGCGGGGACAGGCAGGGAGGACTCGCTCGACACAACGAGGCGCAGGTGCAGCTCGCAGCTGACCGTGGTGTTCATAAGCGCCAGGGCCTTTCGCTCAGTGTGCGCTCGGGGATTCGCACGTCGGCGAAATCGACATGCCACCTACGGTGCCGTTGTAAACCCCTCTGAGTGTTTTGCGTGCGTTTACGTAACTCTTCTGGCGCAAAGATCGTCCGATTCGGACGTCCATTACGGTGACCGGAATCCCTCGGGTAGGGTTTACCCGTATGAATACGGGGAGTAACGAGCCGGGCGAGGTGGCCATGGCGACGGACGAGACCGGAAGCGGCGGCCCCGGATCCGGTGCGACGGCCGCGGACACGGGCACCGGGGACCGGGGCCTCGGGTCCCGTGCGCCCGAATTCGTGAAGGCGCGCCGCGTGCTCCACCTGAGCTGGCAGGTGGGTGTCTTCGTGATCGGCCTGGCGGTCGTCGGGGCCGGCATCGTCATGCTGCCGCTGCCCGGACCGGGCTGGGTCGTGATCTTCGGCGGCATGGCGATCTGGGCGACGGAGTTCGTCTGGGCGCAGCTCGTGCTGCGCTGGACCAAGCGCAAGGTCACCGAGGCGGCACAGCGCGCCCTCGATCCCAGGGTCCGCCGCCGCAACATCGCCCTGACGGCCGCGGGCCTGGTCATCGTCGCCGCGCTGCTCGGCGTGTACGTGTGGAAGTTCGGCTTCGAGATGCCCTGGAAGATCGAGAACCAGTGAGCGCGCGGGGGCTCCCGCGGCCACCGGGCGTGGTCACCGCCACCCCCTGGCATGGGGTACTGTTCTGCCTGCACCCGGGCGATTAGCTCAGCGGAAGAGCGCTTCGTTCACACCGAAGAGGTCACTGGTTCGAACCCAGTATCGCCCACCGGATCGCACGCCGACCCGGCTCACGGAAGTCCGTGGGCCGGGTCGTCTGCTGTCTGCCCTCCGCGAGGAGGCGCGGCCGCACACCGCGAGGACCGGCTCGGCCCCACCGGCCGCACTGTCGTTCACTCCGAGAAAACGAATTCGCAGACCTGCCGCAACGCAACGGCTTCCGGAAAGCCCAACACGCGGACCGCCGAAGGAAATTCGCCGACCGTCTTCCGGAACGCGATCGTATTCTTCCGCGAAGCCGATGCGGAAGATTCTTCGAACGGTCCCGGAACCGTCGGTGAACTCCCGCGAATTCCAGCCGTTTCGAACTTCGTGATTCCGCCCGCCGGCCAACCCGCCCACGGCCGCCGAGGCATGACGCCCCGGCGGGCACGGCCGCGGACCCCCCCGGGCCTCCTCATCCGCCCGTGGCGCCCGGCGCCCCGGGGGCGCGGCACACGGACCGGCGGTGCGGGCACACTGCGTGCATGGACTGGAACCACTACCGCTTCCGCAGCCTGTGGGCCCTGCCCGCGCCCGCCCCGGCCGTGTACCGGGCCCTGGAACGCATCGAGGACTACCCCCACTGGTGGCGCCAGGTCCGCGAGGTCCGCCGTCTCGACGACACCAGCGGCGTCGCCCGCATCCGCTCCCTCCTGCCGTACGACCTCACCACCGGCATGCGGGAGACGCGGCGCGACCCCGGCGGCGGAGTCCTGGAGGTCGCCCTCACCGGCGACATCGAGGGCCTGGCGCGCTGGACGGTCCGACCGGACGGCCCCGGCGCCGCCCTCGCCCGCTACGACCAGGAGGTCGACGTCCGCAAACCCCTGCTGCGCCGCCTCGCCGTACCCGGCCGGGCATGCTTCCGCGCCAACCACACGCTGATGATGCGCTCGGGCCGGCGCGGCCTCGCAACGTACCTGGCCGGACCCCCCGAAGCGGTTTGAACGAAGCCCGCCCGGGCCTGTATGGTTCAGTGCGTTCCCGGGCGATTAGCTCAGTGGAAGAGCGCTTCGTTCACACCGAAGAGGTCACTGGTTCGAACCCAGTATCGCCCACACCCGAGAGCCACGCGGTCCGCGTTCACGCGACCGCGTGGCTCTCTTCGTGCGCCCGGCCTGAAGCGTCGTGTTCCGCGCCGCCGCGCCGGCGGTCAGGCCGCCGCAGGCAGGCCGGGCCGCAGCGGCCACGCCGGATCCACCGCCTCCTCCGTGCCGCTGCGGGCGAACCACGCCTGGAGCCCCCGCGCCTGCGCCGCGTGCCACACCGCCTGCAGCGTGTGCAGCTCCGCCGGCGACAACCGCTCCAGCCGCGCCGCGAACCGCCGCCCCACCGCCCGTACGACCTCCAGCGAGGCCAGCGCGTCCGACGCCGCGTCGTGGGCATCCTCCAGGGAGACCTCGTACAGCGCGCACAGATCCGTCAGCCGGCGCCGGCCCTTGCGGTAGCGGTCCAGATGCCGGTCCAGCACCAGCGGGTCCAGGACCTGCATCGGCGTCGTCTCGAACCAGCGGCTCAGCGACGAGGCGCGGTGGCGCCGCAACTCCCGGTCCAGCAGCGTCAGATCGAACGGCGCGTTCATCACCACCAGCGGCCGGCCCGACGCCGCCTGCTCGGCCAGCGTCTCGGCCACCTCGTACATCACCGGCGCCGGCCAGCGGCCATTGCGCTGCAGGTGATCGTCCGTCAGCCCGTGCACCGCCGTCGCCCCCGCGGGCACCGGCACGCCCGGATTCACCAGCCATCGGTACACCCGCGGCCGCACGCCCGGGGCGTCCTGGACGACGACGGCGGCCGACACGATGCGGTCGGTCTCGACGTCAACGCCCGTGGTCTCCGTGTCGAACGCGGCCAAAGGTCCCTCGAACCAGCACGCCATAACACCCAACCCCTCGATCACACATGGCAGTTGACGCGGCCTCCGATGCGCGGTCTGCCCGTTTCGGTGATACCCGGGCAGTTTGCGCCGTACGCCGGACGGAGACAACAGGAGTACGGGTCTTCGCAGTTCAGCGACCGCCACGGGGACACACCTGTTCCGGAAGGCTGGGGGAACATGGCCATTGCGCAGCCCGAACGGGGCGGGCTGCCACTCGGGCGCGCGACACCCGCCCGGGGCTCTCTCGCCACCACCGCCTGCATGGAGACCCTGCAGGTCGGCTATCTGCACGCCGTCGCCGCCGCCGCGGGCTGCTCCCTGTCCCAGCCCTTCCCGGACAACGGCATCGACTGGCACATCAGCCACAGTTCGCCCGCGCACACCGTCGACGACGAGGTCACCATCAAGGTGCAGCTCAAGGCGACCTACCAGATCCCGCCCGACCCGCCGAGGCGGACCTTCTCCTTCACGCTCGACAACGAGCACCTGGTGAAGCTCGCCCGCACCCCGGTCTCGGTGCACAAGATCCTCGTCGTGATGATCGTGCCGCGCGCCCGGGACCAGTGGCTGCGGGCCGGGCACGAACGGCTCGACCTCAGGCACTGCTGCTACTGGATCAACCTGGCCGGTCACCCCGTCACCGGCCGGCACCGCACGACGGTGCGCATACCGACCTCGCGCATCTTCGACGACGTGGCGCTGTGCGAGATCATGACGCGGGTCGGTTCGGGAGGAACGCCATGACGCACCGTTCGGCCGAGGAACCCGGGCGCCCCGCCCTGCCGCACCCGGCCCACCCCACCTGGAACGGCCGCACCCCCGAACCCGGCGACATCGACCCGGCCGTCCTCACCGAACTGCTCGGCCGCCGCGGCTGGCAGCGCCGCGGCGGCGCACCCGGACGCTACGGCCGCTGGACCCCGCCCGGGCCGGGCCGCGGCGCCACCAGCCTCCTCGTGCCGGAGAGCCGCGCCTTCCCCGACGGCGACGACCTGCTCGGCGAGGCCCTGCTCGCCCTGTCCCGCAGTGACACGCCCGCCGCCCGCGAGGTGCTGCTCTCCCTCGCCGTGCCCAGCGACGAGATCCACTGGTCGCGCGACGTACCCGACGGCCCCGCCGGCGCCGCCGCCTGGACCGCCGAGGAGCGCATGCGCACCGCCGTCCGCCGCATGCTCCTCGCCGCCGCCCTCGCCACCCGCGCCCGTGCCGGCTACTACGGCGCCCGCCACCGGCGGCCCGCAGCCGCGGCCCTCGGCGAGATCCTCGTCGGCTCCGCGTCCGGCGCCCGCCGCCTCACCGCCTTCGTGCCCGTCGCCTCCGGCCGCCCCCTCGCCGTACGCCTCCACCAGGCGCTGTGCGCCGCCCGCGAAGCCGTCGACCACCGGCGCGCCACCGGCGGCATGGCGGCGTTCGACGCGGCCGTCGCCGCCGGCGTCAGCCACGAGCTGACCGAGGCGCTCGTCGCCCTCGTCAAGGGCAGCGAGGGCGCCCGCGTCGCCGTCGCCTGGGCTCCCGCCGCCGGAGTGCCCGACGGCTGCGCCCCCTCCGCCGAGCCCGTCGAGTTCTCGCCCGGCGACCTGCCCGTACTGCGCGAGGCGGGCGCCCGCTACCTGCGCGACGAGCCGTCCCAGCCCGTGCGGATCACCGGCACCGTCGTCCGCATGCGCAGGCCGGGACCGCGCGGACCCGGCGCCGTACGGCTGCGGGTGCTCGCCGGGGCGGACGTCGCGCACGTCCGCGTCACCCTCGACGAGGAGGCGTACCGCACGGCGGGGCACGCCCACCTCGTGGGCATGCCCGTGCGGGTGCAGGGACGGCTGGAGAGCCGGGGCGGATTCCGGCACCTCACCGGGGCCGGCGCTGTACAGCCCGTCCAGGTCGACGACGCCGAGCGGGACCGGCTGCTCAAGGCGCTCCAGGAGAACAGCGAGACGGCGGCCTTCTTCGAGGAGGCCTGCGGGGGCGAGCCCGGCCACTGACCCCG
>DASTDN010000286.1:0-3094 GCA_035710365.1 Streptomyces sp.
CCCTTGAAGAACCACTTGGGCGGGGTGAACTCGCCCTCGGGGGCGCTCTGTCCGCCCCACTTCTTCTTGTGCGTGCCCATGAAGCCGCTCAGCAGGGACGCGCCGGACGCCGTGGGCAGCATCGGCGGCAGCATCCGCAGGTCCGGGGCGTCGGCGGGGACGGTGACGGCGGTGGCGCCGTCGGTGAGGGCGGCACGCAGCGCGTCCGCCGAGCCGTCACCGGCGACGACGGCCCGTGCGAGCTGCCCCTCGGCCACCGGGTACAGCGTCTGCGGCGCACCGGGTACGGGCAGGCCGAACCCGACGTGACGGCGCCCCTGGTACAGGACCTCGTAGAGCAGCGGATCAGACATGGAAGGCAAACCTCCGGTGGGAGTGACGGGGGTGGGGCTCAGACGGTGGGCGGGCCGGACGTGAGGGCGGTCAGGACCTCGGCGACGCGGTCCGTGGCCGCCGTGATCCAGGGCAGGGCGAGCGGGTCGGGCGCCGTGAGCGCGGCCCGGCGCTGCTCGTCGGTGTCGCCGTAGAGCCTGCTGGTGGCGGCCCGGACACGCAGCGCCTCGCCGGGTTCGCCGAAGGCGCTCGCGGGCAGGACGCCCAGGCCGTGCCGGTCGGTGAGCCAGCGGGCCAGGTCGTCGCCGCCGTGGATGCCGTGGGCGCGGACGAGGTGGTCGCGCAGGGGGGTGAAGTCGGGGTAGAGGTAGCTGGTCGCGCGGACCGGGGGCAGGAGCGCCCCGGCCGCGGTGAAGCGGGCGGCGACCGCGCGTACGACGGTCTCGTGGAGTGTGCGGCTCGCCGCGATGTGCGCGGTGATCTCCGGCGGCTCGGCGAAGGCGTACGCGGCGGCCGTCTGCACGGGTGCGGGCGGGCTGGACCAGATCTGGCTGGCGACGGAGACGAGCCGGGTGTGCAGGGCCCGGCCGAGGTCGCTGTCGGGGAGCCGGGCCACGCCGGTGCGCCAGCCGCCGAGGGCGAGGTTCTTGGTGAGGCCCGTGGTGACGACGGTACGTTCCGGGGCGTGCCGGGCCGGGGACTCGGCGGGCGCGGAGGTGTCGTAGACGAGGTCGCAGTAGATCTCGTCGGAGACGACGACCAGGTCGAGGTCGCGGGCCGCCGCCGCCAGGGCGGTCACGGTGGCGCGGGAGGCGACGGTGCCGGTCGGGTTGTCCGGCACCGTCACGACCACGGCCCTCGGGTCGCGGCCCGCGGCCCGCGCGTGGGCGACCGCCTCGCGCAGGCGATCCGGGTCCGGGACGCCGCCCTCGCCCGGCCGGGTCGGGACGGGGACGGGGTGCGCCCCGGCGAGCCGGGCCTGGGCGGCGTAGCTCACCCAGCTCGGCACCGGCACGACCACGTCCCCGCCGATGGCCAGCATCAGCGCGAACAGCAGTGGTTTGCTGCCCGGTCCGGCCACGACCAGCCCGGGGTCCACGGCGAGGTGGCGCCGCGCCCAGTAGCCGGCGGCGGCGGCGCGCAGCGCCTCGCTCCCGGCGACCGGGCCGTAGGCGTTGTCACCGGCCGCGGCGGCGAGCCGTTCCCGCAGCGCGGGGTGCGCGGGCAGGCCGATCTCGCCGCTGGTCATCGACAGGATCCGTTCGCCTGCGGCGCGCCGGCGGGCCATCGCCGCGTCGGCGGCCAGGGTCGCCGACATGGAGACGGGGGCGGGTGGGGGCATGGTCGCGCTCCAGGAGGGGGAAAGGGGTCAGCGGGTCGTGGCGCCGTACGTCTGCCGCAGGTGGGCCTTGCGGACCTTGCCGGTGAGGGTCTTGGGCAGGGCGGACAGCAGTTCCAGGCGGTCCGGGAGGAACCGGGGGTCCTGGCCGCCGTCCGTGAGGTGGGCGCGGATCTCGTCGAGGGTGGGGGCGGCGCCGGGGGCGGGGACGACGACCGCGCACAGGACGGTGGTGTCGTCGCCCGCGGGGGACGGCAGGCCCACGAGGGCGGCCTCGACCGCCTTGGGGTGGCTGCCGATGACGGCCTCCAGTTCCGTCATGGGCGCCACGAGTCCGTCGCGGACGACGGCGTCGCGGGCCCGGCCGACGATACGGATGCCGCCGCGGCCGTCGTCCCTGGCGAGGTCGCCGGTGTCGAACCAGCGGTCCTCGGACAGGTCGGCGGCGAAGGCCTCCTCGCGGCGGTGGTAGCCGAGCGCGAGGGACGCGCCGCGCACCCGGAGCCGGCCGACGACGCGGCCCTCGGCGTCCCGGCCCGTGGGGTCGATGCGGGTCTCCATGGCGTCGATGGCGCTGCCGTTGCTGGTGGCGGCCCACACGTCGGGGTCCTCGGGGCGGGTCATCGTCACGGGGCCGTTCTCCGACATGCCCCACAGCGAGTAGGCGCGTGCGCCGAGCGCGTCGTGGACCTCGTCCTGGAGCTGGGGCAGCACCGGCGCGGAGCCGATGACGACGTGCCGCAGGGAGGAGGTGTCGCGCCGCTCGGCGCGCTGGGAGGCGGCGACGTCGGCGAGGGTGGCGGGCGGCCCGTACAGGAGGTTCGCGGCGTAGCGTTCGACGAGGTCGAGGAGCGCCTCGTTCTTGCGGACGTCCTGGAAGGCGACGGTGCCGCCGAGCATGACGCCGGCGAGGACGCCCTGGGCGAAGCCGGAGTAGTGCACGAGCGGGGTCGAGACGGCCGCGACCCAGTCGGCGCCGAGCCCGTAGGCGTCGACGTAGCCGCGGATCGCCGCGTGGACGGTGTTGGCGCTGTGCAGGACGCCCTTGGACTCGCCGGTGGTGCCGGAGGTGAACAGCACCACGAACGGTTCGTCGGGTGCCAGGGCCAGGCCGTCCAGGGTCTGGGCGGCGCCGGGTTCGCCCTCGCGGGCCGGGGCCGCCATGTGGTCGTGGAAGGAGAGGGCGCCGTCGGGCGCCGGTCCGTCCACGACGAGGACGTGGTCCAGGGTGGGCAGTTCGCCGCGCAGGCGGGTGACGATCTCCGCCAGGGGCGTGCCGGACCATTCGGGGAGGGTGACGCACACCCGGGCCTCGGTGAGGCCGAGGCGGTGGCGCAGTTCGTCCTCCGGGCAGATCGGCGACAGGGGGCAGATGACGGCGCCGACGCGCATGCACGCGAAGATCAGCGGCACCATCTCCCA